>JBHHUC010000112.1:0-3684 GCA_046861395.1 Fidelibacterota bacterium | reverse complement strand
ATGACTATCGAAGATCCCATTGAATATCAATTGGATAATATTAACCAGGGACAGGTAAACAACAAGGCTGGGATGACCTTTGCCGAAGCCTTGAAAGCCATGTTACGTCAGGACCCGGACATCATCATGGTGGGTGAAATGCGGGATGTGGATACTATAGAATTGGCCATTCGGGCTGCCCTAACCGGTCATTTAGTTTTCAGTACTATTCACACCAACAGCGCTGCGGCCAGTTTTTCTCGGCTGATTGATATGGGTATAGACCCCTTTATGGTCAGTTCCACGATCCGAGGTATCCTGGCGCAACGTCTGATTCGATTGTTGTGTCCCAAATGCAAAGAGCCATATACACCCACTCCGGAAATTCTGCAAAGTCTAAGATTGGATGGCGATCCCTCCGATTATACATTTTATAATCCGGTAGGATGTATGCATTGTCGTAGCTCGGGCTACAAGGGACGCGCCGGCGTATATGAGTTGCTCGAACCAGATGAAGAAATTGAAGTCATGGTGAATAAACAAGTTTCCTCCACCGATATTCATGAAGCCATGGTCAATAAAGGCATGGTGAGTTTACGGCAGGCCGGACTGAAATATATCGTGCGTGGTAATACATCGGTGGAAGAAATATATCGGGTGACGATCGGTTAATATATCGTTGTATGAATTTCCTAATCATTACACCCGATAAAAAATCAAAAGGAACGAACAGTTTTACCATCGAATTGCGGGACTATCTGCAATCGGTCGCATCCAGCATTACCATGGCCCGGGATACGATTGCTGGGATGAGTTATGTTGCCGTGGAAAAATATGATGCCATCTGGGTGGACTGGGATTTGCTAAAACAGGGAACCTATGCCAAATTTGCCCGCCATTTGCGGAAACATTTCCCCCAGCTACCGGTAATTATTGTCATCAATGACCAGGTAATTGATGTTGAAATTGCGAAATATATGTCACAGGTTTTTTCCATAATTAATCGGAATGCCGCTGTTGAAATGGCACAGGATACCATTGCTCGCATCGTGATGTATAAATCATTGCAAACTGAAATGCATGACAGTCTACTTCCCCAACTTCGGCCTAACGGATTCGGCCATTTTATCGGGAACTCCAAACCTATGCTGGCTCTATATAAAGAGCTGGCCCGGGTAGCTGCCACGGATTTTACTGTTTTGATTCTGGGCGAAAGCGGAAGCGGAAAAGAATTGGTCGCCAAAACTATCCATGAAACCAGTGCTCGCAAGAATAATCCATTTGTATCACTGAATTGCGCCGCCATCCCGGAAAACCTGCTGGAAAGTGAATTATTCGGATATGAAAAAGGCGCTTTTACAAGTGCTAATCAGGCCAAGCCGGGAAAATTTGAATTGGCCGATACCGGCACTATCTTCCTTGATGAAATCGGTGATATGTCCTTACCCTTGCAGGCCAAACTGCTGCGGGTGTTGGAGGATCAAATCATCGAACGGGTAGGTGGGACGAAGGGAAAAAAAGTCGATTTCCGGTTACTTACCGCCACGAACCGTAATTTGGAAAAAATGGTGGCGGATGGCGAATTCCGGTCCGATCTCCATTTCCGCCTCAATGTAATTCCCATCAATATTGCTTCTTTATCCAATCGTGATGAAGATGTCATGTTATTGTCACTCTATCTGCTGAAGAAAATTATAAAACAGGCCAATGCCAACTTTGAAAATATCAGCTGGGCGTTGATTGATAACCTGAAAAATAGCCGGATTAAAGGAAACGTGAGGGAATTAGAAAATGTGCTGACCCGGGCCGTATTTCATTCGGATGGCAATACCATTCATTTGATTGAACCGGACGAGGCTGTTACAGAACCTGACCCGGCCTCAGATGGTACTTCCAACGAAAACCCTGCGGAATTATTACCCCTACATGCCATTGAAAAGCAAACAATTGAAAAAACAATGGAAGTTCTGAATGGAAATGTAAGTAAAGTCGCCTCTACGTTGGGGATTTCCCGGGTAACCTTGTACCGCAAACTGAAAAAATATGAAATTGAATTTCAGGAGGATGTAGACCACTATGCCGAGGTTTAACTGTCGCATAGTTACCGATGACGGTACCATCACCGAATCCATACTGGAAGCGGAATCGAAATTCGATATTTATGATCAGGCCGAAGCACGGAATGAAATGGTTCTATCGATCAAACCGTTTAAAAAACCCATGGATGTGGGGCAGTTATTTCGTAAGAAGAAGAAGGTAAAACCGGAAGACCTGGAAAGTTTTACAACTCAACTTTCGGTGTTGATTGATTCCGGTGTCCCATTGATTACTGCTATCGAAGCGGTGGCTGAACAAACCGACTCCGCCAATATGCAGGAGGTCCTGCTGGGTATTGTGGATAAAGTGAATTCAGGTATTCCCTTGTCCGGAGCCATGGCGGAATATCCCAGCGTGTTTAATGACCTGTATGTCAATATGATTAAAGCCGGTGAGTCGGCCGGCGTTCTGGATGAAATTCTGGGGCGTCTTTCCATCTTCATACAGAAAGATATGGAAGTGTCCCGGAATATCAAGAAAGCCATGCGTTATCCCATGATGGTCGGGGGTGCCATGGTACTGGCCTTTATCGGTACCGTCATGTTTATTATTCCCAAGTTCGCCGTCATGTTTGAACGGCAGGATATGGAATTGCCGCTACCCACTCGGATCCTACTGGGTTTAAGTGACTTCATGGTCGGGTACTGGTATATCTTTTTCTCACTCGTATTCGGGATTATTTTCGGTCTACGCTGGTTTGTAAAAACGAAGGAAGGCGCCTTTCTGTTTGATCTGTTTAAACTGAAATTCCCAATTTTCAAACACATCGTACTGAAGTCGACCATCGCCCGGTTTGCTCATATGCTGGAAACCCTGACCCATGGCGGGGTACAAATTGTACAATCCCTTCAGACGGCGGAAGGTACTGTAGGAAATTTGGTTATTTCCAGAGATATACGTATAGCGAGGGAAAATGTGGAAAAGGGTATTTCACTGGCCGAATCGTTGAGCCGCAGCAAATGGTTTCCGCAAGTTGTGATCAAGATGATTTCGATTGGTGAAAAATCCGGCGCGCTGGAAAAAATGCTGGAAAATGTAGCACGCCAGGCCGACATGGATGTGGATGCCAGGATTTCCCGATTATCCTCGGCCATCGAACCCCTGATGACGGTCGTCATGGGTTTTTTCCTTGTCATCCTGGCTATGGGTATTCTGCTTCCCATGTTCGGAATGTATTCCCAGTTCTAACGGAAGGCTTGTTTAATAATGGTACAGATTGTAATGAAACGAAACAGAAATCAGTCGATATATTCCATGTTGGAACGGAATCACTGTCCTAATTTAGATGGCATTATTTTTGTACTTGGAATACAAGTATGTATGAAAAAAAATCAATCATTTTAATGGGAGTTATTAAATGAGCAGGCATAGCGAAAAAGGATTTACTTTAATCGAATTGATTATGGTAATCGTAATTCTTGGAATATTGGCGGCTGTTATTGTGCCGCGGTTTTTTGATTTTACCAGTGACGCCCACAAAGCCAGCGTTGATGCGATGATGGGAAACTTGAAAGCATCACTGTCCATGTATGCGGCTGATCAAATGGTCCAGACCGGATATCGCAGTTACCCGGATGCCGATGAATTTGAAACGAGCTCTGAGGGCTT
>JBHHUC010000111.1:0-3720 GCA_046861395.1 Fidelibacterota bacterium | reverse complement strand
TCGGGATGGCCGCGAGGCTGTGCAGGTTCAACTCCTGTTCCGGGCACTCCACTGAACCTTTACTCTATAATTCAACTCTCATATCTCAGTACCATCAAAACTCCCCACCTAAAAGTGTAGACACGTCCCGATTCGGATCGGGATGGCCGCGAGGCTGTGCAGGTTCAACTCCTGTTCCGGGCACTCCACTGACCTTTACTCTATAATTCAACTCTCATATCTCAAGACTATCGAATCTTCCCATCAAAAAGTGTAGACACGTCCCGATTCGGATCGAGATGACAGGAGTACTTACTTAACCCGTTGAGCATATTAATTGATTTTGGGCAAGTATTATCAAGATTAACAAGGAATATTATTTTTGGAATGCATCAACCGTGTTGCCGCATGGATTGAGACGCTCAATCCACTCCATATAAGGCAATTTGAAGTAATATGGGGATAACTCTTTTTCATTAGGCGCCTTATAACTGTTTTATCCTAAAACTTGTTCTAATGTGCGCAACGGGTTACTTAATATACACCGTCTTAATATTGACAAATTCCCGGATACCATTGGCGGCCAGTTCCCGTCCGTAACCACTTTCCTTAATGCCTCCAAAAGGTAGTCGGGGATCGGATTTCACAAAAGAATTCACAAAAGCGGATCCGGCCTCCAATTCTTCCGTTGCAATGCGTTCTCCTTTCTTCAGATCACGGGTAAACACCGCCGATCCCAAACCAAAAATGGTATCGTTGGCCGTGGCTACGGCTTCCGCTTCATCTTTGACGGGAATAATGGCTGCCACAGGTCCGAAAAGTTCCTCCTCATAAGCCACCATCCCCTTGGCCACATCGGTCAAGACCGTCGGAGGATAATATGCTCCCGGAGTATCGGGGATTTCACCGCCCAACAATAAGCGGGCTCCCCCTGCGATGGTACGCGTGACCTGGTCATGCAATTCATCACGCAAATCATGCCGGGCCTGAGGACCGATTGTAGTTTCTTCCGCCAGGGGATCACCCATAACAGCGGTTTTCATGTAGGCGACAAATTTAGCTTCAAATTTTTCCCGGACGGTTTCCACTACGATAAAGCGTTTGGCCGCAATGCAACTTTGTCCCGCATTAATCAGGCGGCTGGCAGCACAGGCCTGAACCGCAAGATCCAGGTCGGCGTCTTCCAGAACCACGTAAGGATCACTGCCACCCAATTCCAGGACAGTTTTTTTCAGCATTTCACCTGCTTTGGCTGCCACGGCTTTCCCCGCCGGTGTACTTCCAGTCAACGTTACAGCTTTTATGTGGGGATTTTCAATGACCGCCGCCACGGAACTGCTCCCAATGAGTAAGGTGCGGAATATATTTTCAGGAAAGCCGGCGCTGCGAAATACATCCTCAATCGCCAGGGCCGAACCGGGTACATTGGAGGCATGCTTCAGAACACCCGCATTCCCGGCCATGAGAGCCGGGGCGGCAAAGCGCAGGACTTGCCAAAACGGAAAATTCCAGGGCATTACGGCTAAAACAATCCCGATGGGCCGATAGGCAATGAAACTTTTTCGTGCTTCCGTTAATACCGGTTCAGAGGCTAAATATTGTACCGCGTTTTCGGCATAGAAATCACAGACCCAGGCACATTTTTCCACTTCCGCCCTTCCATCCCGCACAGGTTTTCCCATTTCAACCGCCATCAGTTCAGCATATTCCACAGCGCGGTCACGGAGAATCTGAGCGGCGTTTTTCATCAATGAACTGCGCTCATCAAAGGATGTTTGCCTCCAGTGCAAGTAATCCGCCTGAACGGTTTCAATGATGCGGGAAACATCCTGATCGGAATGTTCCGGGTATGTTTTTACACGTTGGCCTGTGGCAGGATTGATTACATCCATGGTCAGCTCCTTTCTTTCCAAAAAGCATTTAATTTATCGATCAATTTATAATTTACATCGGGATCAATGGGAACTTCGATCACCGCAATGTCCGGCGAATGAATGGCCGCTGCCAATTGTGTCTTCAATTCCGCCAATGATTCAGGACGGTAGGCCTGAAGACCGAAGCTTTCCACATAGGCCTTGAAATCGGGATTAGTCAAGGCCGTACCGGTCGCTTTTCCTCTGGACATAGTTTGCTTCCAACGAATCAAACCGTAATCATTGTCATTCAATATTATGGCCGTAAAATTCACACCCAGGCGCTTGGCCGTTTCCAATTCCTGGGAATTCATCAAGAATCCGCCATCTCCCATGACGGCGACAATTTGGCGATTGGGATCTACCAGTGATGCGGCTATGGCCCCCGGAAGTGCGATACCCATACTGGCCAATCCATTACTGATGATGCAGCCATTGGGAACGTAGGTCGAAAAATTCCGTGCGATCCACATTTTATGACTTCCCACATCACTGATGAGCAAACCATAATCATCCAGAGTCCGCCGAACCTCGTTCAGCGTACCTGGAATTGTAAACGGTTCGCCCTCCTGTAAATCATAGGAAGCTATGTCAGCGCCGATCCGGGCCCGGATCGGCCGGAACCATTCCGTATCAAAATTGGTATCTTCATCTTCCAGACGTTGATTCAGTTCCCAAAGTGTGGCCGAGACATCCGCAATGCATTCCACGACCGGCAGATAACTGGTGTAAGCCTCCGCCGGGACGAAATCAATATGGACCACTTTTTTGCGGTTATGTAGATTCCATTTTTGCGGGGCGTATTCGGCAATGTCGTATCCGACGGTCAGGATTAAATCGGCTTTTTCGATGGCTTCCATCACATAGTCGGAAAATCCCAAGCCGATGGCATACAGGGACTGCTCCATACGATCCGAGATGGCCCCTTTCCCCATAAAGGTGGATACGACGGGAATATTATGTTTTTTCACTAAGCGGCTGAGTTGTTTACTGGCCTGTTTACGAATGGCGCCGTTTCCCGCCATGATGAGCGGACGACGGGCATTTTTCAATAAATCCAGCGCTTGTTTCAACGCCTTGTAATCCGGGCTGGGACGACGTAAACGATGTACGGGTAGAGGTTCACACAATCCGCTGGCTTCCTTGGCAGCAATATCCTCTGACAACTCAATATGCGTGGCGCCAGGCTTCTCGAATTCGGCTACCTTGAATGCTTTCCGGATTATTTCCGGAATTACATCGGTGGACGCTACCGATACATTCCATTTCGTGATCGGCTTGAACATATTGACGATATTCAGATACTGATGGGATTCGAGGTGCATTCGCGATGTTCCCCCCTGTCCCGTGATGGCGATGACAGGCGCTTTATCCATGTTGGCATCGGCCACACCGGTGAAAAGATTTGTAGCGCCGGGTCCCAGTGTCGCCAGACATACTCCGGCCTTCCCCGTTAATCGTCCCCACAGATTGGCCATGAAGGCCGCACCCAACTCATGACGGGTCGGAATAAATGTAATGGTGGATTCATCCAGGGAGAATAATAAATCCTCCGTTTCCTCCCCCGGGACACCGAAAATATATTTTACATCCTCATTCTCCAGACAGCGGACAAACAGATCAGTTAATTTCATAGCTTCTCTTCTTTTTTCAAATTTACACATAATTCCGTGAGATGGCACTATTTACCCTGCCGCTCCCAGCAATTCACGGTAATCCATCTTGTGGAATAAATATAACAGATAATCATGACCCTTTTTAAAATTACATAGCATTGGGGACTAAACTTCAACGGTATGGATCCGACATATAAATCTCTTGATCGTAA
>JBHHUC010000055.1:0-15499 GCA_046861395.1 Fidelibacterota bacterium | reverse complement strand
GACGGTCCAGAACAATACAATCGAATTCATCGACAATGACACTGTTGATGGCCGCGGCACAGGTTGTGACCCGGGTCGTGGAATAACCGTGGCGTTCGAATCCGGTCTGAATTCGCTCTGCAATCGCCCGTTCGTCCTCGACTATTAAGATCTTCATGATTCCGGCAGAAAAAGAACAGGGAAAACTTACATCTGCCATTAGAATTCTCTAATGATCTTTTAAACTGCATTTAATCTTCATCTTGTAAACTCATGCGCCATTTTATGAGAAATGGTTTAAAAGATCTTTTAACCATATGGAGATTATGATGAAAGCATATAAAACAAGTGCCTACTTATTGCTTGGTATAATCATCATCCTGTGCGGGGGATGCGACAATACAACCAGTGACAGTAACACCAGCCCGGTGATTACATCACTCATGATTGATGGCAACAGCTTCAATTTTGGTGATACGTTAACACTCACGGTTGTCGCAGAAGATCCGGATGATGATTTACTGATTTACAGCTGGTCGGAAAACAACGATCTGGGACAATTTCTGTCCACGAGCGAAGCTTCGGTCCAATGGGTGGCAAATTTTGCCGTGGCGGCCTCTGCCATCTTCAAAGTAAGTGTCAGCGACGGCGATTTGTCAACATCAGCCAGCGATGGAGTGACCATCAGTTCCGCTGATCAACCGGAATTTCATTTCGTTGGTTCGTCTACCTGCAAACAGTGCCACGCTGAACAATATGCCGAATTTATCGAATCCGGTCATCCATACAAATTCAACTTCTCCGACGGAAATGAAGCGCCTTCTTACCCCAACTTCGTTGAGGAAAGCCGCGTGTTGAATCTTCCTACTGGAGCATCAAGCTGGAATGACATTTTGGGTGTAATCGGCGGTTTCGGCTGGAAAGCCCGCTTTGTGGATAACACTGGAAATATTGTTGGGACTGCCAACAGTGTTATCAATACCGGTGGGGGGCAGAACCAGTACAACTTCTTTAGTGGAACAGACTGGGGTTGGGTCGATTATCATACCACCGATGTAAAAGAATACAACTACGGTTGTTTCCGTTGCCATACGACCGGTGCTACTGAAACCGGAGAATGGCTACCCGATGTCTATGGAACCTTTGCTTATGGTGGTGTCCAATGTGAACGGTGCCATGGTCAAGGCAGTAAACATGTGGAAAGCATGGGTGCGGGGTATATTGATCTGCCGGCCGGGGATGAAGTAACGGAATTATGTGGTCAATGCCATTACCGCAATTCAGATCATTCTGTGGCTGTTAGCAGCGGATTCACCAAACACCATGAACAATATGATGAATTCATTCATACCAATCATTATGAAAATGCCGGTATGAATTGTTCCACGTGCCATGACCCACACAAACGGGTCATCTGGGACGGCGACGGTATAATTGAAGAATGTACGACCTGTCACGGTGGAGTATCGATCAATACACCCCATGATGCGGTATCCTGCACCAGCTGTCACATGGCGAAAACAGCGAAATCTGCAGTTCAGACCGTGGCTGGATATCAGGGCGATATTCACAGCCATACCTTTGCCATTGCGGCGGATACATCCTGGAACATGTATTCCGATGATGGAAAAACAATGCGGCTGGACGATAATGACCATACAAAGCTGTCCGTTGCCAATGTCTGTTACGGCTGTCATGCCGATGCAAACGGGGGCGGTGGGACAGTGGCTCCTGCAAAAACACTTGGTGAGTTGAATGATTACCTCCTTTCAATTCATTAACAGGGAGCTCCAGGCAGGTTAATCAATACAGACTGAACTGTATGGTCCATACCAGAGAGGGGAGCCCACCATGCTCCCCTCTTTTGTTCTCCAGTAACCGGAATAGGACGATCCCATCATGATCCATCCGCCCAGACCATTACTCATTATCATTACTTGTTTGATCTGTGCCACCATCATTTCCGATTACAATCACTGGCACTACGCTTCCTTCCTTCTTCGACCGGTTTTATCTTTTTTCATCGCTGCCGTGGCATGGCTGGCCAGCGGGAAGAATGTATATCAAACATGGATCACGCTGGGACTGGTCTTTGCCATGTTGGGCGATATTATTTTTCTCTTGTCTCATAACTTATTTATGACGGCGGCGGTTTTCTGGGGACATTTCTCTGCTATATGATTGCCTTTCTTGCTGGTCGCAAAGTACGGCCGGGCTGGTTCATCTTCTCATATTCTTACATTATATATGGTGCGGTGATTTATACCTTCCTGATCCCTGGTTACGGGTGGCAGCGCTGGCCGATTCTGCTATATTTTTTACTCGTACTCACCATGAGATGGCTGGCCCTGGATCGTTTTCTGGCCGTCAGGGAGGGGAATATCCTCGCCGTTTACGGTACCGTATTGTTTACTGTGGCCATTTTTCTATTCATAATCAATCGTTTTTTCATTCCCTTCCATTTTTCGCATATCATCATGGTAAGTACCTATTTTCCAGCCCAGTTGCTGATAGCCTGTTCCGTATATACCGAACCGGGAAACCGGGATGAGGCCGGGGACTAATTTCTTATTATATTCACCCGTTGTGCATATTCATTGTTTTTGGGTAAGTATTATCAAGATTAACTATTTTTGGAATGCATCAACCGTGTTGATGCATGGATTGAGACGCTCAATCCACTCCATATAAGGCAATTTGAAGTAAAACAGGGTTAACTCTTTCTCATTAACCGTCTTATAACTGTTTTATCCTAAAACTTTTTCTAAGGTGCACAACGGGGTATATTCTGACATTCGGGAGAAAATATCATGAAGAAAACAACGATGCTCCTGGGGTTAATCGGGCTGTTCGCGGTGGCGACCATCGTGGCGGAATACGGGACGAATCGCCTCCTGGTTTATGCCACGAAGCCGGTGACGACGTTGCTTATCATAATGTTGCCGTTCTTCCGATCCCCCGTGTCGCATTGTTACCGTCGTTGGATCGTGATCGGTCTGATCTTTTCCCTGGTCGGCGATACCTTTCTCATGTGGCCCAACACCCTGTTCCTGTTCGGACTGATTGCCTTTCTTCTGGCACAGATCAGCTATATTGTGGCCTTCACACGACAGACGGGCTGGAGCTGGGACCGAACCTTCCTGCTGTATCTTTTGTTTGGTATTATTGTATATACCGTTTTATATCCCGGACTGGGCGATCTGGCTCTTCCGGTCCTGGTCTATATTACTGTGATTCTGGTCATGGGATATTCGGCCCTGTTACGTTATCGTCGCGGTGCTACCGCCGGGATCCTGGCAGTGGTAGGTTCCCTGCTGTTTATCCTGTCCGATACGTCGCTGGCTTTTAACCGCTTTTATGCTCCCTTTGATCTGTCCCGATTGATCGTTCTGGGGACCTATTTCCCGGCTCAGGTATTCATCGCCCTGTCGGCCGGTAAGGAATAACTTTCCCGGCGGGATTATCCCCAGCAATCCGATTTAGCCAGGGACCAGTGGGGCAGCCAATCTTCGGGAATTTGATGGTCCTCCCGCAAACAATTCTCCGGAATCGGAGGATACATATCAGCATAGGTTTTTACTGTAGCTCCGGCCACCCGATGATTGATATGTTGGGGCCGTATTTCTGCGGGACTCTTCAATCCGGCGGCAGCGATTAATTCCAGCATTTGATGAATCATGGCCTGCTGGTAACGGGCAACACGCTGTGCTTTATGGTCCACATCCAGAGCACGGGTACGAGTAGGATCCTGGGTCGCAATTCCGGTGGGACAATCACCGGAATTACACCGTCGGGCCTGGATGCATCCCAGGGCAAACATCATGGCACGGGCACTGTTCACCGTATCGGCTCCCAGGGCCAGAGCCCGGATAATGTCAAAGGCGGAAATTATTTTCCCGGAAGCAATAAGCCGAATCTGGTCCCGCAAGCCACAACCTCGCAGGGCATTATGCACGAAGGATAATCCGTCGCGCAGCGGTGTCCCGACTGAATTTGTCAATTCGATGGGGGCCGCTCCGGTTCCCCCTTCGCCGCCATCCACGGTAATGAAATCAGGAAAGATTTCTTTTTCCATCATGGCCTTGCAGATGGCCAGGAATTCAGATTTATGGCCCAGACATAATTTGAATCCCACCGGTTTTCCGCCGGACAATTCCCGGAGGGATGCGATGAAATCCAGTAATTCCAAGGGAGTGGAAAATGCCGCATGGTAAGACGGTGACAACACATCCCGTCCCAGCGGCACTTGGCGGATGGCTGCAATTTCCGGTGTCAGTTTCGCGGCCGGCAAGATGCCACCATGGCCCGGTTTGGCTCCCTGGGAAAGTTTGATTTCAATCATCTTTATATGCGGATTCCCGGTCTTTTCGGTGAATAATTGGGAATCAAAACGACCGTCAGCGGTGCGACAGCCGAAGTAACCTGTTCCAATTTGCCAGACCAGGTCTCCACCGGGTTCGGTATGATAAGGACTGATGCCTCCTTCGCCTGTATTGTGATAAAAATGTCCTATCCTGGCTCCCGTATTCAGGGCCAGAATCGCATTTTTACTGAGTGAGCCGTAACTCATGGCCGATATGTTTAAATGGGACGCAGAATATGGTTGATTGCAGGCAGAGCCGCCGAATGTTACCCGGGGCTCTTCTGTTAGAATTGGTTGCGGGGATAAGGAATGATTCAACCACTGGTATCCGTTACGGTATACTTCGAATTGGGTGCCAAAGGGTCGAGTGTCCCGATCACCTTTCGCACGCTGATAGACCAGATCGCGAAATTCACGGCTGACCGGCCGCCCGTCAATATTGGATTCCACGAAATATTGCTGGATTTCCGGACGAATGGATTCGAAGAGAAAACGTAGATGACCAATGACAGGATAAATCCGGAGCAGGGCATGTTTCTGCTGGACCATATCCCAGTATCCCAGTAAAATGAAAGGTGCAATGATAATGACCACGATCCAGGACCAGGATACAGTGAACCACAACCAGATCATGGCCAGAATGATGAGCGTAGAAAGGGTAATAAAAAGTTGTCGTACAGACCGTATCATATCTTCTCCTGTATGAATAAGCATATCCCCGGGAACAATTTAAGACGTCTGGCAGGTAAGATAAAGGGCTGGAAGCCTCACAATTAATGAATTGATATTATCTCAATTCAGGTTAAATTTAGAAGCTAAATAACCAGGGTTTTCCGCTTCCCAATGACGATGATGAAGATGAAGACAACGAATACCTGACGCGATCCCTGAGATATAAACCAAACCAAGGAGGTACACTATGGCAGATGTCCTGAATAAGGTAAAAGATTTCATTACCGGATTGGTAGGAATCTTGATTTCATTCGCCGTTTTACTAGTTTTTGCGAACATCGTATTCGATACGGGATTTGATCCCATTGGGGGTATCGTCATGCTGGTCGGTTCATTCCTGAACAATGGTTTTGCCGGCCTGTTAGCATTGGTGGTGTTCGTCTGGTTTTTAAATGACTAACTCGGATAGGATCCTCCTATCGCAATCCGACCCAATAAGGAGGGACGCATGAAAGATGCATTTCAAACTATATCCGAGTGGCTGAAGGGTCTGACGGATCTCCTGCTATCGTTAATCGGTCTGGGCATTGTTGCCGGGATCTTATTTGACGATATGTTCGGGGTTATTGCCGGCATCGGCAATCTCATGAGTCAGTTCGGCGAGAACGGACTGGCCGGCCTTCTGGCCTTGATACTCATAGTCATGTGGTATCAAAAGAAACAGTAGTGTATATGAAAAGCCTCCTGGATTCCAGGAGGCTTTTTTCTTTATGAGTACTGTGTAGCGTTTAGGGGTTTTTCGGCTTTCGTATATCGTTTTTATCGGGATTATCCAACTTGAATTCGACGGGGATCGTGACCCAGGCATCAACGGCTTTTCCGCTCTGTTGGGCTGGTGAAAAACGGATTCCCTTGATGGCGTCTTCTGCAGCGCGGTCAAAGCCGGAGCCGGGAATGCCCTGAACAACGCGGGTTTCGGCAACGCGACCAGTTCTGTCAACTAATACTTTTACCATTACGGTGCCTTGTCGGCGGGCCATTCGGTCCTTTTCAGGGTAGTTGGGTTTGATGGGTGCCAGAGGAACCGGGACGACATCATATTCGATGACGCGTGATTCTGCTTTTCTGCGATCCTGCTGGACATCTTTCTTGCCTTGGGGCAGGACAGAGGAAAGGAGAAGAAGCACTATTAAAATATATCTCATAATCGTCTCCATTTATTTATTGGTGATTGATAACGGATACTAACTGATTCGACGAAAGTTAGCCGTAAATATGATATAATCAAAATGGTTTATTTCATGGGGGATCGCACGCATTGACGATTAAATAATGTAACCGTAGAAACAGTATAACATTCCCATTGTGGGAAAGAGGAGATAAAAAAGCCTCCTCCCTATACAGGGGAGGAGGCTTTTCGGTATTAATTCCGGAAGAATCCTCTCTTCTGGGGTTTGTGTTTTTCTCTCAGGTCTTCGGCTTTTTCTTTGATTTCTGCCAAATCCTGTATCATTTCACTCCAGCCGTACCAAAGGGCATAATCGGGATTGGCGTGGAACGCACCTTGGAAGAGACGCATGCGATGTTTCAGATGCATGACGAACAGTTGTTGTTCGATGGGTGTGGGGGCATCGTGGAAGGTGAGGAGGTCGGGGAAATTACTGACATAACTTTCCGGTTTTTCCAGGATCCCGTCTTCATACAATCCAGCCACCACACGAATGGCTTCCGCCAGTAGCGCATCGCCTTCCCGAATCAAGTTATCCACTTTTTCCAGTTCACCTTTAGCGAAATTTTCCGAATGGCAATCACTGCAGACTGCGATCATCTTATTCCGCTCCTTATCAAACGCTTCAGCCGATAAGCGGGCGACATCGGCCTGTGCGACAACATCGAGCCGGGGAGTTGGATTTCCTTCCGGATCCAATACACCCAGGGCCTGCAGGATGGCGACACGGTCGGCCCACCATTCCTCATCTTCGCCGGGATAGGGTGCCAGGCCATTGGTCCGCACCGCCAGGAAGCCCCAGGCTGTGCGCACTTCATGATTCCCGTCGGGCATATGACAGGTCTGGCAAGAGGGAGCGGTGGTGTTTTCCGGTAAAACACCGGTCTGTTTCAGCAGGTAACGCACGCCGTGTTTGGATGCAGACCACATTTCCCATTGGGGATGATCAAATCCCATGTGACAGGTTTGACAGGCCTGTGGCTGCTGTGCTTCTTGCTTGGAAAAAGTATGACGGGTATGGCAGGCATCGCAGGATGCATTCCCGAATTTGTGACCGTCGTTCTTTAACGTAGTGATTTCTGCTTCAGACTTAATTCCCACCTTATGACAACCGCCACAGCCTTTCTGGCCGTCGACTAGTTCCATGGGGGCCCAGTGGGTAGTGGGCATCGCTTTAAGGGCGGCCCAAGCCAGGGCATGTTTCCCGGCCATGAATTGTTCCACCTGTTGATCGTGGCAGGAAGCACAGGTCTCCGGTGTGGGTAATTCAACTTTATCCACGTCCGCTGCCGAAAGATGGTTGCTGCCATGGCAAGCATCACAGGTCACATCTTCTTCGGAATGGCGACTGATTTCCCAGTCGGTGACAACTCCGGGTGTGATATCCCGGTGACAGGTGATACAATCCTGAGCCGGGGCCACACTAATAAGAACCAGGACTGTAAGTGTAAACATGTATTTGGACATATTTCCTCCGCTGATTGTTGGATGTTGATCTATCTACGACATCATAATCTTAAATAGCTATAGTAGTTTACAAGACCCGACATTAAATATATTCGGGTGGTATTATCTGAATAGAGCAAAAAAACTCCGCCGCCACTACATGGAGCCATCGGGGACCATGATACGAAAAGAATGCGTATGGCCGCCATCCGTTGATGATGTTTTCAGGATGGTTTCACCGTTTTGCAATGCCGTGTAATCGGCAGGAGTTAGGGTCAAGGTATGGGAATGGCTGTTCGCGGATGAGGTGGTCAGGGTCTGGTTGGAAGACGGGACGGTGGTAATGTGGGCATATTGAATTGCTACGGAATGGTAATGGCCGCTGTCGGTGGACGATATTATGCGGAACGAGTCGGTGGTACCGGAATCCGTGTCTCCCGCCGCGTATGAATCCGCCGTATCCTCACAGCCTACGCTGTATATGACCAAAGGCAAGACCGTCAGACCCGGGATTTTCCCCAGAAATGTGCGTCGATCCATGAAACCCTCCCAAGCTAAGGGCAATTTTAGGACATACCGAATTCATAAAATATCGCCAGGACGACACATATTCGCGTTATGATTGAAATCCGGATCAATCTGGTTGTTATGGATAGCCGACCACAATTTTCACATTCGTTAAAACTGTCGTTCTGCAGGAAAAAAAGTTTTAAATTACTGGAAACTGAAATTCACAAGATTCTTTTACAGTCCGGAAGACAGCCGGACAAAACCGGAGGTAAGACCACATTCCTAACGTATGAATGATCCCGCAGACAAGCCGGATCAGGGAGCAGAATCGAGCCCGAAAATGCCCAAGCCGCACCCGGACCGTCATGAGAAAATAAAACCTAATTATGTCCAGTGGTACGATAATGCGCCCGACATGTTTGTATCCGTGGAAGCTGAGACGGGAACCATCATTCATTGCAATAAAACACTGGCCCGACGGCTGGGATATTCCAGGGAAAATATTATCGGTCAGTCGGTCTTTACGCTTTATCATCCCGATTCTCACTCCTCGGCACGGCGCCATTTTCAGACCTTTGAATCTTCGGGAGAAATTCGGGATGCCGAACTGGTTCTGGCTACCAGGGACGGAGAAAAAATTCCTGTCAGTATTAATGTTTCCGCCGTACGGGACGAGAGTGGAAACATCCTGTACAGTCGGTCGGTGCTGAGGGATATCAGCGCCTACAAGCAGATTGAATTCCGGCTACGCAATCTTCAGAATATTTTACTGACTATCAAGGATATTCACCAACTAATCGCCAGCGAAAAGGATCGGAAAACCCTGTTTCAGAAGATCTGCAAATTGTTGGTAAAGAATGAGCAATACCATTTTGCCTGGATCGGGTTGATTCGTGATGATAATCCGCGAGTAGAACCAATCGCCTGGGCCGGCAATGAAGATGGGTATTTACAATCCATTATTATTACGTGGGATGATACGGACACGGGACGGGGACCCACGGGAACGGCAATTCGGACCGGGAAACCGGTTCTAATGCAGGATATTGCCAACGACCCCAGTTACCGTCCCTGGCGCCAGGAAGCCCAGAAACGTGGCTATTCCTCCTCCGTGGCTGTACCGTTGATGCATGAGGGCCAGGCCCGCGGTGCGTTGAATGTCTACGCCACCCGCTCAGATGTATTAAACGAAGATGCAATAAAGTTGCTGATGGAGGTCTGTCAATCATTGGCCTTTGCCCTGTTCAGCATTGAACAGGAAGAACGGCGGCGGGAAGCCGAAGCGTTTAACCGGGCCGTGTTGAAAAGTGTGGGTGAAGGAATTGTCGTGTTCAATCAGGATCTCCGTTATGTAACCTGGAATTCCTACATGGAATCCTTGAGCGGCCTCAAGGCCGAATCAATCCTGGGACAATATGTATTTGATGTATTACCTTTCCTGAAAAAACTGGGCGTTGAGAATTTCCTGAAGCGGGCCTTGAAAGGTGAAACCATTATCGGTCCTGACCGGTACTTCAAGATTCGACAGACAAAAAAGGAGGGATGGTTCGTTTCCACCTATGCTCCGCACCGGAACCTGGCCGGCAGAATTGACGGTGTTGTCGTTCTGGTTCAAGATATTACGAAACGGAAAATCGCCGAACAGGAATTGGTACGCAGCGAAGAAAAATACCGCCAATTGATTGAAAATGCCAATGAGGCCATTTTTATTGTTCAAAATGAGAAACTGGTTTTTGCCAATCCCATGACGAATCAAATCAGTGGTTACAGCAATGAGGAATTATTCCGACGCCCCTTCTTTGATTTCGTACACCCCGAAGACCGGGACGGCATTTACGCCAATTATGTCAAACAATTGGCGGGAGAAAATGCGTCGGGTAATTTCATTGTACGGATCATTGATAAAGACAACCACGTCAGGTGGTTGTCAAACCGATCCATCTACATCGAGTGGGAAGGAAAACCGGCCACCCTCAATTTTGCTTCCGATATTACCGATCGACGGCATATCGAGGAAGCCCTCATCGCCAGCGAGGAGAAATACCGGACGCTGTTCGAAAAATCCGGTGATGCCATCCTCATTATTGAAAACGGTACTTTTGTGGAATGTAACCAGGCGACGGTGGACATGCTGGGGTATAACACAAAGGACGAATTGTTACAGACGCATCCGTCGGTACTATCACCACCGACACAACCTGACGGACGGGATTCAGTGGAAAAAGCTGATGAAATGATGAGAATGGCTCTGGAAAAAGGCAGTCATCGGTTCGAGTGGGATCATAAGCGCGCCAACGGTGAAGTGTTCCCGGTGGAAGTTCTACTCACGACTATTTCCAATGAACCGGGAAACCAGATTATTCATACGGTCTGGCGCGATATTACCGACCGGAAAAAAGCCGAGCAGGAACTCCTGGAGAGTGAGCGGAAATTCCGGGAATTAATCGAACAATCGAACGACGGAATTTATATTCTTCTGGATCACCGCTTCGTCTTTATCAATCCCCGTTTTACCGAAATCACGGGCTATCAGTTAGGCGAGATCAGTGGTGAGGATTTTGATTTCATGGAGCTGGTGGCGGAAGAAGGATTGGATATTTTCCGGGAACGGGAGGCCATTCGCTCCCGGGGGGCAGAACCGCCTAACCGCTTTGTGTTCACCATTCTCCGGAAGGACGGCGAAAAGCGGGATATGGAAGCCAGTGTTACCGACATCGAATGGCAGGGAAGTCCGGCCACCCTCGGTATCCTGCACGATGTAACCGAGCGGGTGCAAACACAGCACAGACTGGAACGTGCGTTGAAAAAAGCCAAACAGGGGGAAAGGGTTAAAAATCTCTTTATCGCAAACATGTCCCATGAAATACGGACCCCTCTGAATGCAATTCTGGGATTTTCGGCATTATTGAAGGAAAAGTTCCGTCACCTCATCAGCGAAGATGAAGAACAATTCTTTACCGCCATTGATAGCGGCAGTAAGCGTCTCATGCGTACCGTGCATGAGATTCTGGATATTTCCCAGATTGAAGCCGGGGCCTACGCCATTCAAAAGGAAACGCTGGATTTGACCACTCTGGCCAAGGGGTTGGTGTTCGATCACCAGCTTGCCGCCCGGAACAAAAACCTGGCTCTCACCTATGAGTCGGATCTTGAAACAGCCTTTATCCATGCCGATAAGTACAGCATTACACAGGCCATCAGTAATATTCTCGATAATGCTATCAAATATACGCACCGGGGACATATTGACGTTGGACTTACAGAAAAAGGGAAACAGTATGTCCTGACCATAAGCGACACGGGTATTGGGATTGATAATAAATATATTCATGTCTTATTTGAGGCCTTCACACAGGAAAGCGAAGGATACACCAAGAAATTCCAGGGCATCGGACTGGGAATGGCCATTACCAAGCGTCACCTGGACCTGAACCGGGTAAAGATTGAGGTGGCCAGCACCAAGGGTGTCGGCACGACTTTCACACTTACATTTCGTGCGAATCGGGCACCAAGCCGTGTGAAAGTTGCGAAGCAATCTGTAACTGTGGACGCAACAGAAAAAACCGAAAAAATGGCCAGGTTGCTAGTAGTGGAAGATGATCCGCATTCCCAGGATTTAATCAAGTTCTTTCTCCGTGGCCAGTGTGAAAATTTCTTTGCCGAATCAGTGGCGGGAGCCAAGCAGACTTTGAAATCAAATACCATCGATTTAATCTTGTTGGACTTGTCCCTCATCGGAAAGGAAGATGGATTGGACCTGGTGCGCTGGATGCGGAAGACAAAAACATGGGGTAAAATCCCCGTCATTGCCACCACGGCCCATGCCCTCACCACCGACCGGGATAATTGCCTGGCTGCCGGCTGTAATGATTACCTGTCCAAACCCATCAGCCGGGAAAAACTGCTAACAAAGATAAGGCAATTTGTGTAAAACTGATTCTGATGGCAAAATAGTATCTACCCGACCATTCTGTAATATTATAAAAACCCCATTGTGCACATTAGAAAAGTTTTAGGATAAAACAGTTATCAGGCGGCTAATGATAAAGAGTAATCCTTATTTTACTTCAAATTACCTTATATGGAGTGGATTGAGCGTCTCAATCCATGCATCAACCGTGTTGATGTATTCCAAAAATAGTCTTCCTTGTTAATTTGATAATACTTGCCCAAAATCAATGAATCTGCACAACAGGTTAAAAAAAGTATAGTTCCATCGGTCACAAATACCCCAAGGTCATCGCGACAATGGTTTGATTTTCACCTGCGAATTCAGTTCCGCTGCGGGAGATCTTGAAGGTCGTTTTGGGGATGATCCCATGTGTTTAAGGCCTTACCGCGACTACCCCATCTGATCAATTCATTACATAATATTTTCCGAATTATGCTCAATTGACCCTATGACAGGGAATTGTTGAGAACACTAGCAGACGATGAAAGACTGTGAAGGCACCAGTATGATAAACGCGGGCTTCTCCCGTCAAGATTCACACACCGTATAACGAAGGTAATTAACTAGGAACAATGGTATGGATGCAGCAACAATAATTGGTTTCATTGTTGGATTGGGTTTGATCATGTATGGCATGGTGGATGGGGTGACCCACACCATACCGAAAACATTTTTAAATTATCAGGGGATTGCCATCGTGCTGGGCGGCACCATCGCGGCAACCCTCATCAACTATCCGCTGAAACAAATATTTCGGCTTCTGCACGTGGCTGGAAAGACCTTCCGGCGACAGGTTGACGTAAACGAAAAAGATATTATAAACAAATTGATTGATATCAATATCGCCTATCGCAAGAAAGGTGTCATGGAGCTGGAAAAAATAATTCCCACCCTCGACAATAAATTCCTGCGGAACGGGTTGCAATACATGATCATTGAAAAGGACGGGGCAAAATTGTACCAATATCTCCAGAATGAAATCAATCACATGACGCGGCGTCATGCGGTGGGACAGAAAATGTTTGAAAATATGGGAACGTATGCACCGGCCTTTGGTCTCCTGGGTACAGTCATGGGACTCATCCTCATGATGACCTCACAATCGAATGGCGGACCGGCAAACGGGTATTCCATGCAAATGCAGAATTCCATGAATCACCTCCTGGCGGGGATGGGTGTTTCACTGGTTACGACCTTTTACGGCGTTTTGTTATCCAATCTGGTCTTTAATCCCATTGCCGGGAAATTGAAAATCAGAACGGAGGAAGAAATATATCAAAACGAAATGATGATCATGGGCATTCAAAGCATCCATCTGAAGGAACACCATGTAAAAATGAGTGAAAAATTGCTCACATTCCTGGATAAGAATGCCAAGGAAATGCACCGAATGGAAAATGGGAATCATTAAGACCAGCACACATTCAAATGGTGATCACAACTGGATGATCACCTACGCTTCATTACTCACGGCGGTGCTGGCATTCTTCATTCTGATCGTGACAATGCAGGAAAATGAAGCGCGTTCCACTTTTGAATTTGCCGATAATTTGACCACCACTGTGTACCAGCGCATACTGGCGGAAAAAGCGGACCATGGGCTTGAATGGCTGGAGGTTGAAAATACTGGATCGCTGGGTGTACGTATCATCATACCTTCCATCATCGGTGGTGAATCCATGTTCATGTCCAATTCCTGTGATATCACCAACCATTTTTATCCCTATATCCGCACCTTGTCCGCCATCATCAGAGATCTTGACCTGGAAGCATTGCAGCAAGCCAATAAAGCGATCATACAAAACCTGGCGAAACAGCATAAAAACCTGCGACTGGAAATACTGATCCAGGGGCACACGGATATTTTGCCCGTTCGTGACGGGAAATTCAAGGACAACTGGGACCTGAGCACGGCGCGGTCCTACAGCTTTATGAACGTATTTCAGGCCGAGACAGGATTGCCGGAGGATAATTTTTCCATTGCCGGCTACGGGCCATTTCTGCCCAAACGTGATGAGCAGAATTATTCGGAAAACCGCCGGGTGGAGATCTATATCAAATTTCAACTAGAAACACAACAGGACTATGCCGGAATTAATCAACCCGCTGGCTGAGAAACGGAAAAACAACTGGCTCATCAGTTACGGTGACCTGATAACGTTGTTGATTACATTCTTTATCATGATGCTGTCTGCTGAAAGTGGAAAGATTTCCAATATTCATAAATGGGTCAACAGTCAACTCCTGCAATCCGCCCTGGAACTGGAACAGTCAATTTCGGAAAAGAATATCCGCGGAATCGACGTGCGGCATGATACAAAAGGAGTGCACATATCCATTCAGAGTGAAGGTATGTTTCCGCCCGGCGAAGCGGAACCGAGTGTAGCACTGATATCCCAGTTGAAGGAAATTTCCCGCGCCCTGAAACATTTAAATATCCTGAATGCGAACCAGTCGCATCAATTTGAACGGGATATACAATTTTTCAATAATCTGGGATTGGAATGGTCGGTGAAAATATTGATTGAAGGTCACACCGATAATACACCGTTGATTCGCGGTTCCAAATTTGAGAATAACTGGGAATTGAGCGCGGCCCGTGCCCAGAGTGTAATGCGCATCCTGCAGAATGATTTATCCCTTCCGGCCCGGCAGTTTGCCATAAAAGGCTATGGGGAATTCAAACCGCTGGTACCCAATACGTCGATCCGTAACCGTCTACTGAATCGGCGGGTGGATATCATCATCAGTGCTTCCCTGCTGAAAAACGGGAAAACGCTTGGTTAGAGTTCCGACCCTCAAAGTAATGGTAATAAGGGTTCGGTTTTAACGTGCAACTTCAGTCCCGCTTATCGGGAAGCGCACGACCAACAGCTTTTTACCCGCCGAAGTGGTAACGCAGGTGGGAAAAGGACAGTGGGTTCTCGACGATCTCCGGGAAAAGTGTGCACTAATTGTGCTGTGTTTTGTCAATTTGTGTTTTTTCTGCCTTTTTTGGCATTTTCTGGCGAAGTTGAAATGTAAAGAAAAAACCCCTATTTCTCGTCGAGAAAAGGGGTTTGTCGTCGGTGACTCCGGTGCGACTCGAACGCACGGCCAATGGCTTAAAAGGCCACTGCTCTACCAGCTGAGCTACGGAGTCAGCATAATAATTTTTCAAAGTAGCAGGTATATGACCCCGGGCAGATTCAAACTGTCGGCTCCTGGCTTTTTACCTGCCGAAGTAATAACGCAGGCGGGAAAAGGCCACTGCTCTACTCCCGACCCATCGGGAAGCTACGGAGTCAGTATAACAATTTTTCAAAGTAGCAGGTATATGACCCCGGGCAGATTCAAACTGTCGGCTCCT
>JBHHUC010000054.1:0-15897 GCA_046861395.1 Fidelibacterota bacterium | reverse complement strand
CTCCCGGAATTGCCAGGGAGCAGTATAATCCGCCACTTCTTGGAAATAATTATAACCGGTGTTGAAGGATTGGAGAAAAAGTTTCCCGTATTGACCGTGGCTTAATTCCTTGTAGATAAAATCCTGAATGCTTTTTTTAGTGCCATCGAGAAAATGACGCCACAGCGTAAAGTGACTCCGGAATAGAAAATAGCCGAAGGATGTTTTAAAACTGTTCTTTTCGTTAAAAAAGGATTTCAATTCATAGGTGAATTTCTTGAGCTGATTGCGGATTTCCTGAGGGAATAACTGAATGGTAACCGGTGTCAAATGGTTGGCGTTTTTCAGAAAATCCATCGGAACCGTCGTTTCCACCAGGTTTATGGTATAAAGTTTTTCCAATCCCTGGGTATTCAACTGGATAAACGCACCCAGATCACTCATGCGAATGAGATTATTCAGCGCCCGTTCAAAGGCCGGCAGGGTGGTAATTGAGGCCACGTCGGCATTCCGGGACAATTCCGGAAACAATGCCAGTTGTCGGGGATCAAGCTGTTCGCGCATAGAATCCTCTCTTGATTTACAGGTAGTTTACAACAACAATGACTTAACGTCAACGTTAAGAATTCCAATTGGTTCGGTCCGGAATACGACATTCTTGCAAATTATAAATTTCCTTATTGCATATTAATCTCAATAGCATCAATATTCAGACCATCAAATGAATCGTATCATTCATGCTTCCCACGGACTGCTTCTCGGCTTGGTTTTCATTGCCGGTTGCTCGGACTTTGGTCAGATTCCGGTACAAAATCCTGGGATTCTGGTCCCGGAAACAATCCATGCAACGTTTGCCACCGAAACCGAAACGGCCCGCATTGCCATTCCGGTCGCCAATAACGGTGGCAAGGATTTAATGCTCTGGAACTGGGTTCTGGAACCGGATTCCGCCTTTCTGAATTTATCCCTAGATCCTTCTGATACTCTAATCCTGGCACCGGATGAAAGAGACACGATATTCATTGAAATCAATCCCCTTTCCGCTGCTCTGGATTCTCTGGCTTTATTCTTTTCGTCCAATGATCCCCAATCTCCCACCGGGCGGGTGAGCATCGCTATTACGCTTACCCTCAGTCCCGTGTCCTATGCCGCCGAAGTTCAGCCTATTTTCAATCTGAATTGTGTAGGTTGCCACGGAAATTCCGGCGGACTCAGTCTGGCTTCTTATGCCGATCTCATGGCCGGGAATTCCCTGCACGGCCCGGTGGTAACGCCCGGGGACGGAGCCAATTCAGTCATTATCCAGAAACTGAAAGGGACGGCTGATTTCGGTCAGAAAATGCCCCTGGGCAGTACCATTCCCACTGCAGATATAGCCACCCTTGAGACTTGGATCAATGAAGGAGCTCTGGACAATTAAATGAAGTATAATTTCATTTTTCTGACATACGGCAGTCTGATGCTCGCCACTCCCCGCATTGCACTTGAAAACGGGACGCTCTGTTCCGCTTGTCATATCAACCCGACGGGTGGAGCCCTGCGAAATAGTCACGGCATTGAGATTGTTTCCCTGGA
Source organism: Fidelibacterota bacterium (assembly GCA_046861395.1). Taxonomy (GTDB): domain Bacteria; phylum Fidelibacterota; class Marinisomatia; order Marinisomatales; family JABMOV01; genus JBHHUC01. The sequence continues at coordinate 14,343 of JBHHUC010000054.1, read as the reverse complement.
CGAACTTCCGGCCAGTGACAATTCCCGGTTTTATCCTGATAATTACAGCGGCATCCTGAATGATTTCCTGCGTGTCGGCGGCGATTTCCGGGTCCAAGCCTTCTCCTATGAAGAAAACCTGCGCCGCGAAAACCGGCTGATTCCCATGCAGGCTGAAATCTATGGCTGGCTTTTCCTGTCCCGACAGCTGGGATTCTATGTCGAAGCCGACCTGAGCCCCGGTGGTTATGGTCAGGAATATTGGGCACTGTTTCAGAGCGGTGACCGAAACGGATGGCTTAAAGTTGGGAAAGCCTTGCCCAATTACGGGTTACGACTAGACAATCATTCTGCATTTATCCGGGGTGGCGCTGTGCGTCAGTCTTATGGCATCATCACAAATTTTCTACCCTTTTCACCGACGGCCCGTAAACCAGTCCTTGTTGAAGGCGGCTTTACGGTGAAACATAATATTCGCTTTACTGTCAGTGCCGGTGAAAGTCTTGCTCCGGCAGTAGAGCCAGGATTCACTACCTTTACCGGCATGATACAGCTTTATGGACATAATCCATTCAGTCGTCATCAGATTTCACTGCAATATATGCAACAGAATGATCAACACTTGGTCGGTTTGTCCGGAGGAATCGGGAATCCCCACTTTACGTTGTTGGCTGAAATCAACAGGGTCACAGCCAACAATCACATCCAATCACTTGTCCTGTACGAAGAATTCACCTGGACCGTAATTCAGGGGTTTCATGTAACAGGCACCTATGAATTCGTTGATCCCGATCAAGCCCTGAAAACCGGTAGTCTTTCCCGTTTCACGACGGGAATTGATTATTTCCCCGTTCCCCTGGTGGAAATTCTTTTCCAGGTCCGGGCATACCGGGCCAATACCATTTTAAACGATATCGGTAACGCACCGGAATATATCATACAACTACACACCTGGTTTTAATAAAGGAGAAACCATGAAAACATTGGAAATGATGGCCTTTGGCCTTCTTCTTTCATCGTCCCTGCTATTGGGACAGTCATCATTCAAAAATCTACAGGTTCTGGATTTCAAAACAGAAAAAGAACTGAAACCCTTCATGAAAAGTATTGCCAAGGATTTAGGTGTAAAATGTGCTTATTGCCACGATCTAAACGATAAATCCATCGATACCAAACGGAAAAAAATTGCCCGCGGGATGATTCAAATGACACAACACCTAAATGAGGATGTATTCTCCTGGAGCGATGAACCAAAAATCAGTTGCTGGACCTGCCACCGGGGAGAAAAGGAGCCACCATCCCGACGTCCCTGAGTATGGTCCGTTAAAATACGCCATGATCAAAACACCCTGATTGCAGGGCCCGGTGGATCATGGACCGAAATTCGGTTATGGCGCCATAACGATAAATCTTGAAATGACGCGTGGTACGGATCGTTCCCCTTTCTTTGGCAGGGAAATCGGTTTTCAAGCGAACGGTCTGCGGTTTTTCCCGTCGCCAATCCTGATGCCATGCAACCAGAACAGCTGATTCTTGTTTGTCACATTGTAGGGACAAGCCGATTTCGTCTTTCTTGATTTTGCGCTCGAATTGCCCCAACGTATCAAATTTGAATACACCGTGTTCAAAATACTTATCCCGGATTTCCCAGTCGAAGGCAATGCGTTTTCCGGTACGGGTATTGACGATGATGCCGTCATCACGGTAATTCTCCGTCTGATATATTTGCATAACCAGTGGCAATCCGTCCTCGGCCGCATTAAATAATTCGACGAATGTTTTAAGACTTTTTTCATGGTGATCATACATGCTGGGTCTTTTCATCGATACACCTCTTCAGCAGGCTTCCCCCAGGGCTAATTATTCATCAGGGAGACACCGAAACTGATTATTTTCTCTCCCACCACCCTGCGAGATATCGTTCAGATAAATTCACAAATTTGTTCCCGGATACGTTGCGGATAACCTACATAATCCACATGTCCGTGCCGTTCCAGCCAATGGGTCTTCTGAAAGTTTCGTGATGTCTTCTTGCCAGTATATTGTTCAATGACCCGCTTTCCTGAAAATCCGATATTCCCGGCATTGTATTCAAAAATCCGGATGCCCCGGGAACCGTATCCAATGGCAACCCCGCCCAAGGTGGGATCCGTAATAAGTGTAATGACAGGCAATCCGGCGCGTTCAACGCGCGTCAGGGCAAGATGGGCTTTTGGTATGCTCACCATGGATGAACACCCTTCATGCATTCTGGCTCCGCCGCCGCAAGCCTGCAACACCATGGGTTTTTCAGACGCGATGGCAATCTCAGCCGCCCGCCAGATCTTTTCGCCGGTGCTCATACAGAATGATCCACCCAGAAAACCGAAATCCGTACCGCAATAGACCACTGGTTTCCCACTGATTGTACCGTTGCCCGTTATCATGGCCGTCGCCAGGCCGGTACTTTTCTGCACCTGCTCAATCCGTTCCAGATAACCGGGAAATTGAAGAATATCCTTATCAACGATATTGCGCGTCGCTTCATGCTCCTCAAATGATTGTGGATCCAGAATGATATCCATATAATCCCATGCCGAGGGACGGACATAGCGATGACCGCAAACTTCGCAGGTATAATTATTGGCTTCTAATGTTGAGAGGCGCACCGGATCATAATGACGTTTCCCGGCAGAATCGTAGCAACCTTTGTGGCGGGCCAGATACCCGTTACCGTTTGCTTTGGGCAACCGCGAAGTCGGTTTTTGAATCGTACGGATAAAGTCTTTTTTCGCTTCACCCCAGTGGCCCATACCGGCCCAGCGACGGATTCGGGCCTGGAAGCGCTCGGCTTCTCCCATGTTCCATAACTGGGGGATATGAACCGACAATGACTCTTTCAGGGCCGCAAAGGCTCCTTCCCTGTTCCGGTGTGCCGGGGCTTCCGGTTCAGGTACGATTTCATCCACAATGCCTAGTTTATACCCTTCCCGGGATAGAATTTGGGATATTTCCGCCGCTTCGTTGGCGCGGGACCGGGTATGAAATAGAATGGAAGAACAGGCTTCCGGAGTAATGACCAAATACGTCGAATGCTCCATAGCCAGGACCAGGTCACAACCAGTCAATGCAATCGCGCCGCCACTGCAGCCCCGGTTAATGATGATCGAAACAGTGGGCATGGGTGTTTCCACCAATTCCTGAATTGTTTTCCCAATTTTCCAGGCAATTCCACCGGCCTCGGATGCTTCCGTAGGATCGGCGCCCGGCGTATCCACCACCGTTATAATCAGACGCTTTTCTTTGTTGGCAAGTTCAATTGCCCGGATTGCCCGTTCATAGGCTGCCGGCGTGGGCATGCCATGATTCCAGGTCTGCATGGCTTCCTTATCCTGGAGAAACCGTATTAATTTCCTGTAATCGGAGGTTGGTCCCGATTGCTGACCAATCAACATGACAGGATAGACCGTCCCGTTAACATGAAATTCCGCCCGGTGGGTTTGTATCAGGCAACTGCCGTGTTCCGGAGATTGCAGCACTTCTTCAGCATGGGAAAAAAGGAGAAGATAATCCAGATATTTGGGACGTTCAGGATGAAAGGATAATTGATATTTTTCAAATTCATTGAGACCGGTAATTTTGTCCGGCGTAAAACGAAACATTCCGTTTTTTTCGAAGGAATAATAAAAATGTTTCACGACCGGGCAGCCTTTTTTATCCGGTAAGACATTAAACGACTAGTGTCAGCGTATAATTGATCCAGATACTTTTCCTGGCCCAGGGAACGAAGGATCCAGCGATCCAGACGCCGCCGATCAGGTTGGGATAATTCCTGATCACCATTCCCGATCGGACGGGTCAGCATGGTGTCCACTCCTTCCGGTAAAGCTCCGTGAGCAAAAATGGGCAACGGTAATGTACGTAACCCTGATTTCACCAGTCGGATGGCGCCACCGCCTAAATTATGGCGGCCGAAAATCTCAACCATGAGCCAAACCCAGGTTGAATTCAACAGTAACGCCCATTTTTTTTCCTCTCCTACCAACGGCTCCAATCCATAAAACGTATGTTCAAAGGCCAGGTTATCCCGATTCCAAACCACTACATGACGGCTGCCCCGCAGATCCGGCCACAACAAAGGTGCCTTTTTCATCGTATACGGAATATGATCATTCTGCACATAGTACCGGGCCTGTTCTTTTTCCCAGAGAATGGATTTTACCTCACGCGGTGATTTGAGCGCCGGTTCACCACGATCATTTTTCTCAGAATAATAGCGGGCATTATTTCCCGTAATGATTCCCGTTTTGATATGGAACAGTGAATCCAAAGGTTGAAACTGGTCGCCGTCCAGTAATTGGCGGACCCAATCCGGACAACGAAAAATCCATCCGCTCCAGGGCAGATCCAGCTGACGCAGTATTCTCACCGGCAATTCATGTTCTGACCGGTCCACTCGCAACAGGATGGATGAACCCGGTTTACGCCTGCGGAAGGTTACGATGACGGTATTTACATCCACCGCAAAGTGGCGGTGACGGGAATCGGTGATAGCCACCAATTCAAGGCCGGTACTCACCAGGTGCCGGATCGCAGCCCCGTAGTCACTGTCCAGCCAGGTGTTGGGAATGATAAACGTGCACACTCCGCCTGGTTTCAGATCCGCCAGGGCCTTGAATAAAAAATAGGCATACATGTCCATCCGTTTATTCAGGGTCAGTTCAGGCCATTGATTCTGAACCAGGCGGAATATGTGGTCCTTATAGGTCCGGTCGATTAATTCCTGGCGAATGTACGGCGGATTACCGACGATGATATCAACCGGGGGTACCGGCGACAACAGATAATCTTCATACCTTATCTTTTCCTGCCAGGGACAGGAACCAGCCCTGTTCGGAACGGTTTCATCAATTTCAAATCCGGTGAGATTATCCGGAATCCAATCATCTGGTTGCCAGACCTGATAAAGCCGGTGAAGATTCTTGAGGCAGTGAATGTATTCACGGATAAAGATTCCTTCTCCCACGGCCGGGTCAAGGAAAGAAAAAGCACGAACGGTTTGCAGCCAGGTTTGCGCCCGGTCGGTATCCATCGACCCATTCATGAATTGATCGATCTGATTTTCGCTGCCGGAAAAATGAATAGCCAACCGACTCCGCATTGCTTCCCTGACCATAATGCAGGCGACCCGTTGCTCCGTATAAACCACTCCCGTGCCCGGATCCGTACCCGTCGTCATGGTTGTATGATGCATCTGCCCGCCGCGTTCAGGATGTGGTCAACTGTTCGGCAACCATTTCGGCCACATCCCGGACCTGGAAAGTATCTTCCTTGCCCCGGACTTTCATAGCATCATCCATCATGATGGAACAGAATGAGCAGGCTGTAACAACACCATCCGCTCCTGAGTTCAGTGCCTGATCAAAGCGTTCCAGATTGATCCGCTGACCCCGGTCGATTTCATGCCACATATTGCCGCCACCGGCGCCGCAACAGAAACTTTCCGATTTGGACTGTTCCATTTCCACCAGCGAATTGGATGGTGTCAATAAGGAGCCTAAGACATCTCGCGGAGCATCGTATTCATGGTTATACCGCCCCAGATAACAGGGATCATGATAAGTCAGCCGCTGTACTACGGTTTGCTTGACCGACAATGCTCCCATTTCCAATAATTCCTGAATGAATTGCGTATGGTGATTCACTTCATAATGTCCGTCAAAGGCCGTGTATTCATTCTTCAGCGTATGCAGGCAATGGGGACAGGGTGTTACGATCCGGTTAAAGGAATATTGATTCAGGGTTTCAATATTCTGCAGGGCCATAGTTTCGAAGAGATATTCCTCACCTAAGCGCCGGGCCGAATCTCCGGTACAGGTTTCTTCCTCACCCAGAATGGCATAATCCACTCCGGCGGCCTCCAAGATATGAACCATGGAGCGGGCGACCTGCTGATTCCGGGGATCAAAGGCGCCGGCACAGCCTACCCAATACAGGACATCGGTCGTTTTCTTTTCAGCCAGCAAAGGCGGATTCAATTCCCCGTCCCAGGCCCATTTCAACCGGTCGGACAGTCCCCAGGGATTGCCGGTATTGGTTATGTTTTCTAGATGTTCACTGGCCTGAACCGGTGGTTTTCCTTCACTGAGTACCAGATGACGCCGGAATTCGGTAATGATGGGAACGTGATTAATGAGAACGGGACATTCTTCCATACAGGCCCCGCAGGTCGTACAGGACCAAAGTTCTTCTTCACTGATTCGCCCACCCGACAAAGGCGTGTCCGATGAACTCTCAAACAGGCTCTGACGAACATCGCCAATGATTTTCATGGGTGATAATAATTTATCGGTGGCACTGGCCGGACAGACCATGGTACAGCGGGCACATTCCGTACAGGCCAGTCCGTTGAGTAATTGTGTCCAGGTCAGGTTTTCCACTTTACTGGCGCCCAGCGTGATGGCATCAGGATCCATATCAGGGTCTACCATGAGCTGCGCCACATGCATGGCCGGAATATCCCGTCGTTTACGTTCATCCGTGACGGCAATATTGACCAGCACGGCCACGGCATGGAACATTTTCGTATGAGGCAGGATGGCAATGAAGCTCAGGGCCGTTACGGCATGAAACCACCACAGTGTTTTTTCCCAGGCGGTCCAGAAATCCACCGGTAAGGCCCGGGTGATGGTGTAACCGATCCAGGACCAGGAAGCCGTTCCCGGATCCATGTCGGCTAACCGGGCCGATTCGGACAGAAATCCTCCGATAACCAGTAAAAGGAGAAATAGGAGAATCCCCGTATCACCCAGGACCAGTCCCCGGCCCCGCCAGGTATCCTGCGGCAAGGTCTCCGGTTTATTTGCCAGGCGACGAAACAAAGCCATCATCAGTCCCAGAAAAAGGAACAGGCCGCCCAGATCATTCAGAAAGGCAAACCAGGGAGTATCCAACCCCGGCAGGTATTGAGAAAACCAGCCACGAGCCTGAAAGAAATCAACGGTGGTGGCAAAAAACAATTCAAAAAAGCCCCAGGCCAATAAGCCATGCATCCATGATTCGTAGGTGAACCGCCTGCGATACACCTTTTTCTGTCCCACACCGAAAACCAGGGCATTTGTTATCATCCGGCCCCAGGACATATCAATGGCTTCGGCCCGACCCCGCCTGACCAGGAACAGTTTTCGCAATCCCGTCGCAAAAACCACAATGGCGATGAATGCAAATACATAGAACAGGATGGGAATAGTATGGGATTCCATGAAGAATTCCTCCGGTTGAAGTTCAGGTACGGATCAGGTCTGTAGAGCCTCGGTCAGTTTGGGGACAATGTCCATCAGGTCGCCTACGACTCCCACATCAGCCACGTCAAAGATGGGGGCATCGGGGTCTTTATTGACGGCAATGATGAATTTACTGCCTTTCATTCCCACCAGATGCTGGATGGCACCACTGATACCCAAAGCAAAATAGAGTTTGGGACTCACACTTTGCCCCGAACTTCCCACCTGGCGTGACTGGGGCAGCCATCCCGCATCCACAACCGGCCGGGAAGATCCCAATTCTCCGTGAAGCGCATCGGCCAGAGACTGGGCAACAGAAATATTTTCCTCCTTGCCGATTCCACGACCAACGGAAACGATGATGTCCGCCGCCGTTAAATCCACACTGTCCGCAGCTTCCTGGAACGGCGCTTCCGGGATGGTGGTAATGCTGTCAGCATCGAACTGAATATCCACGGCATGAATTGCTGCGGTTCCCGGGACAATGTCATCGGCCTGGTAGGCTGCTGACTGGAAACTCACCATGACGCAATCCGTCTCTCCGGCCGCAATATTGGCCACCAGTTTCCCATTGAATGTCGTCCGTTGAAACACCGGCTTCCCGTCCTGCAGAGTAAATCCGGAGGCGTCGGCAATGAAGGGACACTGCAGGCAGACGCTCAGGCGGGGTCCGTAATCCCGGACCTGATAGGAATGCCCCATGAGGAGATAGGTCGGTTTCTCTTTTTCAACGACCTGAGCCAGGGCAGCCGTCCAGGCATCACCGGTATAAGTGGCAAGCGTTTCATGGGTTACCGACAGAATTTCGTTCAGGTCACAGGCTGCTGCTTTTTGCGTGACGGCATCATTATCAGAGCCCAGCGCAACCGCCTTCACCTCCATGTTCAGGTCCTGGCCCAAATGCTGGGCGGCCACCAGAGCTTCTTCGCTGATTCGATGCAAGGACCCGTTCTGGTTTTCCAGAATAACAATAATACTCATAATGGCTCCTATAAAACTTTTGCTTTGGTTTTTAGAACATCTATCAATTGTTCCACAACCTGGTTTGTTTCACCTTCAATCATTTCCGTATGTTTGGTTGTGCTTGGGATGGCCAGTTGCTGTAGTGTTTGCTGTGGCACCAGTCCCCCAATCAGCTCCGCCATCGGAATGGATTTTATTTCCTTGCGTTTCGCAGTCATGATCCCCTTCAAAGAGGCATAACGCGGCTGATTCAAACCGGATTGAATGGTTACCAGGGCCGGGAGTGGACAGGTCAACCATTGAAACCAGCCCCCTTCCAATTCCCGTTTGATCCGGATGCTGGTATCCTGGACCTGGGTCTCTACCGCCAGACTGGCCGTGGCAAGTCCCAGCATTTCCCCCAGCATGATCCCGACTTGCCCGGAGCCATAATCTGCAGATATCAATCCGGACAGAATCAAGTCAAATTCTTCTTCTTCACAGGCCTTTGCCAGGGCTTTGGCAATGAGGAACGGATCCACCAGTCCGGGGACATCGTCAACGATATGAATAGCCCGGTCGGCCCCTTTGGCCAGGGCTTCCCGGATGGTTTTTACGGTACGGCCCTGCGGACCTAAACTCAGAACGACTACTTCCCCTGCTCCCGATTTTTCCTTTATCTGAATTGCTTCTTCCAACGCATAGGAATCACTTTCATTCATAACATAGGTTATGTTTTCTTCCTGAACCCAGTCACCCTTGGCATTGATCGGAATGGGTGATTCACTGCCTGGAACCTGTTTCACTAAGACGCCGATTTTCATCAAAGTCTCCTTCAGCTGGTTGTTAAGGTTTGTTTCCTGGTAAAATATACATTGTAGGAATGAATAGCATGACCGTTAAATTTAAACTCTAAAGACTATTTCCTTCATTATCTTTCCAAAGAAAAATGACATCATTTCAAATCATCATACTGGCAAATTTTCTCTTTGTATTTGGGACGCTGGTTCTGCTGTGGGCCATTAAACGATATATTGAGCGAAAAAAGTAAGGTCCTATAAATAGAAAAGCAGGGCTAAGCAAATCCTGGGAGCGGGGGAACAACCAGTCTTTTTATTTATGCCCTGCTTAAATCTGGCATAAAATTAGAATTCGATTTCGCTCGTGACAAGCATTATTTGATGTTTTCTAAACTCCCCGGTTTATATTATCTGTACACGTATTGTTTGGCCGTCGAATCAATCCACCTGATCTGACAGGAGAATTGATTCCGATTCTAGTAAAACCGGCACTCCTGAACGGATGGGATAGAAGATTTTCTTATCAGTGGTTATCAGGCCTTCGGTGAAGACTTCGGTAACGGTTTCTCCTTCTTTGGTATTAACTTTCCCCACCTGAATCCGGGTATTCAGGTCATGTAATACTTCATCATCTGCCATTGCCAGGGGTTTCATGGTGACAGGACATCTTAAAATTGTGAGTAATTTTTCATTCATCATAAATGGTTAAATCCTTCCTTGATCTGGACCATTCCATCTTCCAATTTATTAACGGGAAAATGGCAAATCATGTATTTGATGTTGTCATGCCGTTTATTACGGATCCCCGACATTGGACCCTTCCACTGCTGGCCTATATTTTTTTTGCGATACGGTTAGACGAAAAACGAGGACGCATTGCGTTGGGGATTTTAATCCTCACCCTGGCTTTGACGGATTCCATCGCCGCACAGTGGATCAAACCGCTGGTGGGTAGAATTCGACCATCCCATGCTCTGGACGGTATTCGTTTGTTGGTCGGCAAGGGCGGCCGATATAGTTTTGTTTCCAATCACGCGGCCAATAGTTTCGCTCTAAGTACCGTCCTGGGCTATTTCTATCCCCGGGTCCGGCCTTGGCTTTATACTCTAGCCGGTCTCATTGCCTTCAGCCGGGTCTATGTCGGAGTGCATTATCCGGCCGATATAGTGGGCGGTGCTTTGTTTGGATATGGGATGGCCTGGCTGGTACTGAGTGCTTGGGTCATCCTGAAAATGCGTGAATTAAAACGGGGCAGAACCTGGGTCTGGTATGCCGATTCTTTTCCTCCTGGGATAGAATAAGCCCGGATCAACCGGGATAAATAGGATTAGTTCGGTAATTTATCCTTCGGCGGTTTTACGCCAAAATTCATGAAACCTTCCTGACCGGGAGACTGAATTTCTCCATATTTGGCCTCGAATTTGGCCAAGTTATCTTTTAAAGCATGCATAAATGCTTTCACATGAGGCGGGGCCATGATGATCCGGGAATGGACCTTGGCCTTGGGTACACCGGGTAAAATACGGGTGAAATCCATGACAAACTCGGCTGGTGAATGGGTGACAACTACGAAATTGGAATAATCACCACTGCTGACTTTTTCGTCTAGCTCAATATTGATTTGCTGGATATTCTTCTTTTTTTCATCCATGGGACCTCCCCCGGCGGTTAAAATTCATCGAAGTCCTGGGAATTAAACTCTTCCCAGTCTTCATTCAGACCCTCAAACTTTTCAAAAGCCGATTCATCGATGGTTTCTTCCGTCTGGGGAATCATTTCATTTTCATAAAGGTTGAAGGTGTCTTTTTTCTTTTCAAAATCCGAAGGATCAATTTCTTCTTCGTCTTCGGGGGATAATCGCTCAATATCTTCCTGGTACACCTCCGTGTCGAAGAAGTCCAGATTTTCAACAATACCGTTTTTCATCAGGTACTCAAGGAAATCCAGAAACTGCCGCTGTTTCAAATCGGTATTGCATACAGTGCATCGCAAAACTTCCCGGAGATTTGCTTCATCCAGGCTTGATTCACAAACGGGACAGATTATACCTTCAAGCATTCATGTTTCCTTCTAAAATCGGGGGCTAATATACAGGGTGGTTTCTGTTTCGTCAATATCAATTTCTGTGACGAGAACCCCGAAATTCAGACGATGATCCGGCTTGTTCTCCGCCCCCGGATTTCATGAAGTAATTGCTGTTGGGCAGCCGTCAGGTGCTGCTTCCGGCGCTGCATTCCCGCCTCGGCTGTGACCAGGAATTTCTCCCAGTCGTAGGTACTCAGGTTACCGTTTTGCAACCAGGTAAAGGCCGGAATCCATTTGGGCAGGAAGGCCTGATCCACCAGATTACAACCCGGTTCTATCACCGTTCCCGTATTGAACCGCGTACCGATGGCAGATTTGACGTGGTCACCGATGAAGGCGCCGATGAATTGCTCTCCCGTATTGACGGGCGTATTGTTTACCCGAACCGTAACCGTTGAATAATTATTCTTCAGATTGCTGCCGGTGGTCCCGGCTCCCAGGTTCACCCATTCACCAATAAAAGAATTTCCAATAAATCCGTAATGCACCTTATTGCTCCAGCCCTGAAAAATGGTACTGGATATTTCTCCGCCCACCTTACAGCCCGGACCGATGAATGATTTAGTAATGCGGGTATGCGCCGTAACCGTTGACCCGCGACCGATAACGGTGGGACCCTGAATATAGCTAAAGGGATGAATGGTGACATTCTCTTCCAGGATGACAGGACCGTCACTGGCATCTATGACAATCTGTGGCAATAAGGTGGCCGAACCGGAAATATCCACCTGATCGGGGTGAATGACGGTCACGCCTTCCCGTTTTACGACCGGATTATTGATTTCCATGTCTTTCAGTTCCGCTTCGGCCCGGGGCTGGATTTCCCACAGGTATTCAACATCAGGCACGGGACAAGTCTCCGACGGACCCGGCGGGATTACACCGGACAGAGGACCGCCCTTTGCCATCCAGTCCGTAGCAACCGCTGCCGGCAGGTATCCGGCCATGAGCCGGTCGGCATGTAAAAACAATGTTTGCGATGCGAATATTCGCTTGAGGAGAGATGAATCCCAGAAGACGGCCGCCTTCAACCAGAATCCATCCTGAAACGTGGTTGGGTTGACCGTCATTTCAGGATACAATTCACGCGTGATACGTTCCATCTCCGGCCTGACGACGAGGCAGATTTCGGCACCCTCCGTAAACGATTCGATCCGCTCCAGAAAGGTAGACCGCCCACTGCGAATCGCCATGACGGGCCGGGTCATGGCCAGGGGATTGAGTTGTGTATGGCAGGTATCCTCAAATACGTAAATCATTGTAACCCCAATAGTTGTTGAATTTGTATATATACTTTTTCCAGCGACAGACGTCCGGTGCGCTCAATGGTCAAATCATAGTACCGTGATGTCCGCGGCGAATAAAATCCCAGGCGCAGATTAACCGGTGCTTCACAGACGATGGTTTCCGCTACCAGGTATTCGGGTGTACAGAGATTAATAATGGCATCATAGGGTTTTGCGAAAAGGCGATCAATGAATTCCCGCGACGGCAATTGCCAGCGGTCAAAATCCTCTTCCTGGAGGACAATCGATCCATTTTCCATTCCCGTGGTATGTAAGGGGGTGGAATCGCCGGGCAGCAGGAATGTGAAACGGACAGCGGGATGGGAATCCTCCACCGATTTGAAATAATGATGGGCGATCCGATATTCATCCAGTTGATCGGGGAATATGATCAGGACGCTTGAAACACCCGTAGCCGAAGGCGCCAACCTGACCGGCCGGCCGTTTTGCATCCGTTTTTTCCAGGTCCGGAGACAAAATCCAATTCGCATTCTGACTGGTTTCAGCATGTCTGAATATACCTTTTTTTTCCCATTATTAACTTGTGTAGTTTTCTACCTTTATTGAGGAGGGATAATTTTCTGCTCCTCGCGCTGGAACCTTTTTCATACCGATTGAATTTAAATCCGGTATGCAAACAACAGGATAATCCATGTCATTAGGGAAAAAACTCATCTGGGGCGGTTTAGGTTGGGCTCTGGGCGGACCGATCGGGGCCATTCTGGGCTTTGCCTTTGCCAGCATGTCCGATGAAATGCGACCGGGCACCGGTTTTGGCCAGACGTATTATCGCGGGACCATGCCCCGGACTCGTCCCGGAGACTTTATCGTCTCCCTTCTGGTGCTGCTGGCCCGGGTCATGAAAGCCGATGATCAATTGCTGAAATCGGAATTGGATTATATCAAACGGTTCCTGCGACAACAATTACCCAACCATGATGTGCAGCAATATCTATTATTGTTAAAGGATATTCTGAACCAGGATTATCCCCTGAAAGATGTCTGTCGTCAGATTCAGCGCTCCATGGATCATCCCAGTCGTTTGGAATTAATCCATGTTTTATTCGGACTGGCTCAGGCCGATGGTCATATCCATCCCCGGGAAATTGAAATCATTCAAACCATCGCCAATTATCTCAATATTAACGCCAATGATTTCACGTCCATCAAGGCCATGTTCATCAAGGACAGTACCGCCGCCTACAACATCTTGGAAATCTCACCCGATGCCACCGATCAGGAAATAAAAAAGGCCTATCGCAAAATGGCCACGAAATACCATCCCGATAAGGTCACCCATCTGGGAGAAGATCTGCGACGCCTGGCGGAAGAAAAGTTTAAAGCGGTCAATGATGCCTATCAGACCATCAAACAGGAACGGGGAATGCATTGAAAGAAAAACCGGGGGAATTTCCCTTTACCCGTGGCATTTATCCGGAGATGTATCGTCAGCGTCTCTGGACCATGCGGCAATATTCCGGCTTTACCACGGCCACAGAATCCAATCACCGTTATCGCTATTTACTGGATCAAGGTGTTTCCGGCCTGTCGGTAGCCTTTGATTTGCCTACCCAGATCGGCTATGATTCCGATCATCCCATGGCCGAAGGAGAAGTGGGACGCGTAGGCGTCCCCATTACCACGCTGCAGGATATGGAAACATTATTTGACCAGATTCCGCTGGATAAGGTTTCCACATCCATGACAATTAATTCTACCGCAGCAATATTGTTGGCCTTTTACATTGTGGCAGCTGAAAAACAAGGGGTGTCTCCGGACCGGTTGAGGGGTACGGTCCAGAATGATATTCTAAAGGAATATATCGCCCGGGGAACATTTATCTTCCCGCCCCAGCCGTCCCTACGCCTGGTGACGGATATTTTCGAATTCTGCTCCACTCACGTGCCGAAATGGAATACCATTTCCATTTCCGGTTATCACATTCGTGAAGCCGGCAGCACGGCCGCCCAGGAACTCGCTTTCACCTTT
>JBHHUC010000053.1:0-15919 GCA_046861395.1 Fidelibacterota bacterium | reverse complement strand
AAGTGCGGCCTGCGTTACTAGAAGTTTGGATTATCTGGTATTAAGTGCGGCCTGCCGCACGAAGTCCCGATAACAATCGGGACGTAGTGCGGAGAGAGAGGGATTCGAACCCCCGTTACTCATAGAGTAAACCGCATTTCGAGTGCGGCGCATTCAGCCAGACTCTGCCATCTCTCCAATATTGGAATGAGTAATTACGATCACGTCGCAATCAACCCGTGGAAACAGCAGGAAATTACAGTCAATCCCCGCTTACCCGTAAATGATATCACCAATTGCCAGCCCGGAATGCAATACATGAATGAAAATATTGGTTGATTAGTGAATAAAGTACTTTATAAAATAAAGTATAAATTTTGAGGCAAATATGGATCAAAAAGACATACAGGAAGATTTAGCAGTCATCCGGCGGATCATGGAAGAATCACGCCAGAATTTCTACAATTATGGTACCAATCTTGTGGTGTGGGGTGGACTGGTTATCGCCGCCTTATTACTGACCTATATGAATACCACGGCCTTCTATTTCATTCCGGAATACTGGTACTGGTTGATCTGCTTTGGTGCCGGCTTTGCATTTGAATTTATCTATGGCCTGAAATGGAAACAGGGACCACATGCTATCCAACCGGCAAATCGTATTGGCGGCACGCTTTGGATGTCAGTGCTAATTACCATGGTTCTCTATGGCGTAGCGGGTATTTCCAGCTTAAAGATCGCTGCTGATGGTGTTGCGGGATGTATTGCTGGATTACTGGCCATTGGATACCTGGTAACCGGAGAAACGATCAATCTCCCCTGGGTCAAACGTCTGGGCTACGGCTGGTGGATCGGAGCCGTCATTCTCTTTTATTTACCGCCGGTTGCAACAATTCTCTTCATGGCACTGTTCATGTTCCTCCTGCAGTTTATTCCCGGGATTGTTTTGCTGATCAAAGGTCCCCGGAATGACTGATTTTGATTATCAGCAGATTGACGACCTGATTCATTCGCGCATACGATTATCCATTATTGCATTGCTGGCCAGCTGCGAAGAGGCGTCATTCGTTTATATCCGGGAAAAGACTGGCGCCACGGATGGAAATCTGAGTGTGCAATTGCGGAAGCTTGAAGGGGCAGGACTAATTACCGTGAGAAAAGAATTTATCAATCGCAAACCGGCCTCCACCTATTCCATCACGGTCAAGGGACGAAAAGCATTCCAGGATTATATCCAAAAAATCGAATCATTATTAAAACCGGGAGCAACGTTATGAGATCCTACTGTTTTAGTCTTTTATTTTTCCTGAATCTCAGCCCCGGGATGACCGGCAGTATTACCGGATCAGTGGTGGATATTGCTACCCAGCAGGCCTTGCCGGGAGTCAATATCATTATCGAAAATGCAGACCGGGGAACGGCATCTGATCTGGACGGTAACTTTACGGTGGAAAACATCCCCGTGGGATTCTATCATGTCCGGTTCAGTGCCATTGGGTATAAACCATTGGTGAAACTTAATGTCCGGGTCGTTGCCAACCGTCCCGCCGTCATTCATGCTCAGTTGGAGCAGCAGGCTGTTGAATTTGAAAGTATTACCGTAACCCGTGAATATTTTGAAAAAGAAAAGGATGCCGTCGTATCCAGCCGAACCGTAGACCTAAACGAAATACGTCGCGACCCCGCCGGCGTAGTGGATATTCAACGTATGATGCAGGCCCTGCCGGCAGTTGTTTCCGCCTCAGACCAGCAAAATGAAATTGTGGTGCGCGGTGGCGCGCCGGGAGAGAATCTATTCCTCATGGATAATATCGAAATTGCCAATCCCAACCATTTCGGTATTCCCGGAACAGGTGGGGGTCCCATCAATATGATTAACACGCTTTTCATCGATCGGGTGGATTTTATGGCCGGTGCCTTTCCTGCTAAATATGGCGATAAGGCATCCAGCGTCATGGATATTTCCTTGCGGGAGGGAAGTCGAATACTTCATTCCCGCGATATTGATATGAATATGGCAGGAATCGGTCTCAATGCCGAAGGACCCATAGCGAACGGGCGGGGTTCGTATCTGGCATCATTTAAAAAAAGCTATCTGGACCTCATCATTGCTAACACAGGTCTGACTGCTGTTCCCCGCTACTGGAGTGTGCAATCCAAGCTGGTATACGATCTGACCCCCACCGATAAATTGATGTTCAATGTGGTTTATGGCAACGACGCCATTAATCTGGAAGGAGAAAATGACGCCTGGAGTCGGGGAGCAGAAAATGTGGACGTGAAAGGGAATCAATCTGCCTACGGCGTTACCTATAAAAAGTTGTGGGGAAAACAATGGCTGACAAATTTGACCATGGGTGGTACCCGGGCACAATTTATCTATGATGTATACCGTATGAATGATGAAGGAGAAAAGGCATCATATGCCGATCAGAATTTTGTGGAATGGGATATCCAGGCCAAAGGCGACATCCTGTGGCGACCCAATCCGAAGCTGGAACTCAGCGGTGGTTTGGATTGGAAACAGCTTGGTGTGCAGTATGATTCCCGGGTACTGCCCGATACGGTATGGACCTATGGTTACCAGCTCCCCGATAGCTTGGGTACATTTCAGATCATTTCTCCTGCCGAATGGGAATCCCAAGTGTTCCCTGTTATTGCCAATGCCAATCCCGATTCCATATACAAAGATGCTGCCGGTGTCTGGCATTATGGTCGCGCCAATGAGGACGGTACTTGGACTCGGATTGGTTTCAGACGATTGGAGGTCGCCTCCGTTTACGACGGGAGTGACCTGAACCGGCAGGAAACCGGTCCTCGTTTCGGCATTTACACTCAATTGGCATACACGTTTTCCCGATACTTCCGTCTCAATGTTGGTTTACGAGTGGGATATTTTGATTATACCAGTTTTACCTGGCTCTCTCCCCGGCTGGGACTCACCATATCCCTTTCGCCGATTACATCGTTCAATCTGGCATACGGGCGTCATTTCCAAACGCCCAATATGCTGCGCCTGATTTCCGATGTAGCGAATCGTAGCTTGCGGAGTAAATATAATGATCAATATATCGTAGGCCTGGAACATTATTTCTCCCGCGATACCCGGGGAACACTGGAAGCATATTGGAAAGCCTATCATGACCTGCCGGTGAGTGAGGCAGAACTGACGGCAGATCCTGCCGACCGCAGCTCCATACTGGTGAATAAAGGTCGGGGTAAATCCTATGGTGTGGAATTATTCCTCCAGAAAAAAATGGCCCGAGATTTATTTGGAACATTTTCCTATTCCTGGTACCGCGCTTTTCGTCGGGATGTCAGGTTCGCAGAGGAGAAATACTATCCCCAGACATTCGACTTTCAACATGTGGTTTCGCTAATCGGCGGCTACCGGATCCCTCTGAAAGGTGTCAACATCATTCCTCTGGATAAACGCAATATCTTCGTCCGGCTGGTGGCCAAAGCTCTGGGCTGGGGATCCGATGAACTGGAATTGTCTTTTCGCTATCGCTATGTAGGCGGAAAACCATATACGCCGTTGACCTATGATCATATGGTACAACGCTGGTACGAAGACCCAACGGCAGATTACAATACTGAAAGATTGGTGGCCTATCATCGGTTTGATATCATGATTCTCTGGCATACCAATTTCAAACGATTTAATGTAGTGTCCTATTTTGATCTGCAAAATGTTTTCAACCGTGATAATATCTGGGATGTTCAGTGGAATTCCGACGGGACAACGTCAAACATATATCAGTATAAAGTCTTTCCCGTGGGTGGGTTTACCCTGGAATTCTGAGGAATTCGAACCATCACCGATTTTCAAATTTCTTGCAAAATCTATCTAGCGGTGATCTACGGGAATGAGGCCCGCACGGATATGCCTTTGGTTTGTGAACGTTTTCTGTTATAGTATGATGGAAGGGTAATATAAACCGGAATCGTCCGGCCTCAATGATCCCGGGTGTAACTCCCACGCACCGCGGGAATGAATTTTCCTGTGGACAATGAATTCAATTCATTATTTTTGACGACATGCTGTCCCCGTAGAAAGACATCCTCTGGGAAAAGGGCGGGAAATGATATATAGGCATTCCAGTCCGTTATGGAGACCAGACGATCCTGCCAATCATGTGAAATCTTTCCAGGATTAACAATCACCAGATCCGCATCTTTTCCCGGTGAAATATCCCCTTTTTGTGAGAGTCCAAATATGGCAGCGGGACGAGCGGACATGAGGTTTGTGAGTTGTGTTTTGGGTAAACCCCGCTTCAGCCATTGGGCCAGCATGACCGGGAATAAGGTTTCCACTCCCCCCATCCCATTGGGAATCCGGTTATAAGGAAGTCCTGCCGGTTTCTGGCTCCGGCAGAAGGGACAATGATCTGTCCCCAGAGTGTGGACCTCATCAGCCGCAAGTGCCTGCCATAATCGGCGGATATCTTCCGGCTTACGCAGGGGTGGACTGGCAACAAACATGGAACCGTCGGCGCGACGGTAAACAGAATCATCCAGTAAAAGATAATGCGGACAGGTCTCAATCAATAATCGAGATGATATTTTGGCTGCTGCCAAGCCCCGGGCGGAATTCAAATGTACGATATAGACCGGACACTCAGTTTCTTCGGCTATCCTGGCCAGTGCTTTGATAGCGGTTTCTTCCGCCGTATCCGGACGGCTGAGTCCATGGGAATATGGATCATTCTCGGCCGTTGCCGGTATTCCTGCCGTGGCGGCCTTGATAGTTTCGTCATCCTCGGCATGAACCATCAGGAGACCGCCGTGGTGACGAATAACCTGGGCTGTTTCGGCAATTTCCGAATAATCCAGCATCATGCCGGCCTCGTTGTAGGTGGTGAAAACCTTGAAACTGATGATTCCGTCTTGCATCACTTGTGGGATTTCCTTGAGTAGATCATGGGAAAAACGGGTGAAATTGCAGTGCAGACTCACATCGCAATGACTTTTCTCTGCTTCCTGTTGTCGTCGTGCAATGCTCGCACCTAATGTTTCATTCCGCTTCAACACGGTAAAATCAATGATGGTCGTAACACCGCCGTTCAGGGCCGACCGGCTGCCGGTTTCGAAATTGTCGGCCGAAGTCTGATCTTTGATTGGGATTCCCATATGCGTGTGGGAATCAATGATGCCCGGAAAGATCCACTTCCCACCGGCGTCCAGTACCGGTTCATTCTCTCCAGGTTGTAAATCGGGTGCTACGGCTATGATTTTCTCCCCGGATATCCGGATATTCTCCAACCGCTCACCATCGCCGTGAATAACCAGTCCGTTGCAGATTAGAAGACTGCTCTTCATATCGTCCTTAAATATTGAATAATTCGTCCTACAATGCTTACGGCGATTTCAGGAACGGTTTCGGCCTGGATATCCATGCCCACCGGGGCTTCAATCCGGGCAACATCCGCTTTGGTAAACCCTTCGTCCAACAATCCCTGTGATAAGAGTTTCCATTTTCGCCGACTACTGACCAGACCGATCCACCCGGCTTCGGATTGCAGGAGCCAGCGTATTAATGCCAGGTCATGGCGGTGACCGCGCGTAACAACCAAGGCCAAATCGGAGGATTGAAATGAATGATTGGCCAGTAAGGCGGTAATGGATTCCGCTGAACGGGAAAGAGCATGCGGGAATCGTTCCTGCCGGACAAAATATTCCCTGTCATCATGGATTGTAATGTCCAGATCAATGAAATGCGCCAAATCTGCCACAGCTTTCCCCACGTGGCCACCGCCGAAAATATGCAAAATGGATTCAGGGGCAACATGACGATACAGGATGAGGGCTTCATCGGTACGAACGGTTCTGCTTTTTCCGCCGGATATGATGGTATCAAGTCGGTTATCATGAATTTGATCCCGGCCAGTAATCTGTCGGCGGGTGATTCGGTTCGTACCCAGCTCATAGGTCGTTAGCCAGGATTGACCTGCCGGTGTGGATTGCAAATCGGCCCAAAAGGACTGAATCTCTCTGGTGTACGGTTCGATTGCCACTTTTAGGGTGCCGCCGCAGAGCCCGCCGTCGTCTGATAGATCATCATTGGTGAAATCGTATGATTCCAGCATGGTCCGGCCCTTTTCCAGCGCCATCAGAGCCAGATCAATGACGGATTTTTCCATCCGGCCACCACCGATGGTGCCTATGATCTTTCCGGATTGCATTACCAGCATCATGGGATAATCCTTCCGCGGGACCGATCCCTTCCATTCCATGACAGCACAGAGGGCGCACGGTTCGGTGAAATCATAATCCACCAGTGTTTGGTAAAATCGTTTTTCCATCAGACTTGAATATTACGGATTGTTTGACATGAAAATCAGGACAGCTTCCAGTGCCGCCCGCCCCAGGCTACGGGCTTTATCGGACAAGTTCATAAAACCAATGCCTTCGCCCCGGGGATCCACATCGGCGATTTTTAATCCTTTTTTCATGGGAACCGAAGGATGAATCAATCCCCGCACTATCCCTGCTAGCGGTGACCGGATTTCAATGGTGCCGTTAATGTTCCCCATATGGTCACCTTCCTGGAGAATCGTGCCGAAATCCACATCCCAGTGTAACGTCCCGGCCGCCGGTGCATAGAGGACGCGGCGCGATGATTCTCCGCCGAGGGTGCCGGGAATCCCCGTATTGGGCAAGGGAGCACCGTCGAAGATAATCTTACCCAGATCATGTCCCCGCATCGTTTCAATGACGACGTGACAATTCTGTCCGGCAATGAAGCCGGGACCAAATCCGATTACATGGTCGGCCCAGCCGCGAAAATCTTCATTATAGGTTTTAATCATCCGGGCATCAATGATCAGGGTCGGTCGGAGCGTGAGAATTTCACAAGGATTGTCTCTGACGATGGGAATGAAATCGGGAGTCGGTTCTCCGGTGATATCCTTAACCAGCCGGTATTTGGCTGTAACGCCTGCCGCCCATGTTTCCCCCTCCATGATGGCATCACTAAAAGTGACGGTACGCCGAATGGCCAGTGGAGGATGGATTTCACTCAGCAGGACCGGAAAACCAGTCCGATGTAGAGAAATGGCGGTGGCGCTACCGATTTCACCGGCGCCCCGAACCCAGATCAAAGGAGGTCTATTTTTCATCAAAATATGTGTCCATGTCCATGATGATTCCCCGGTCCTTAACCGGGAACCAGATTACATCCGCCGGGTGATTCTTCCATAATTCCCGTCCCCCCAAATCACCGGTGAGGGTCAGAAGTTCGTCACGATAGGTTACGGAAAAAAAGGTGGGATGTCCCGGATTTCCGGCAAACGTGGGAACCAGAATTCCTGGTTTTCTGGTTTCCAGCAGTTTGCCAAGACGGCGGATCGTTTCCTGTCGAATAAATGGTTTATCACCCAGACCGAACCCGAAATAATCACAATTTTCCGAAGCGTTCCGGATACCGGTCTTGATGGATTCCGCCAAACCCTGCTTGTACCGTGTGTTTCTTACCACGGTGATATGCTGTCGGATTCTGGTAGGAATGCTATCCATTATTTCTTCGGACTGGTAACCGGTGACGAGGATTATTTCCATATCGTAAGAGAGATAGATGTCCAGAGTCTGTTCGATCACCGTTTTGTCTCCCAGCCGAACCTTAAGTTTATTGGGCGGGCGGCGGGTGGACAATCCGGCAGCGGGAATGATGAGTGAAATATTCATGATACGCTTTGCCACCAGCCGTCATTTACACTGCCCCAGCAGACCGCAGCGGACGTTTCCCGGGCAATGGATCGGGCCAGGGACTCGGCTTTTTCGGGATAAAGATCGGCTTTATTCACGAAATAGATTTTTTCAACCGTTGCCGGGATTTTTGCCGGATAACCCTTTGGATGAGTCACGGTACGGGTAACCATTGCAATATCCATCACCGGATTACCAGGGATTTCCCACAGTGTTTGGAATTGCTCCGGTCGGTGAACATTTCCGTCGTGAAGGTTCGTGTCAATAACATCGGCCCCGATGACAATAATCACATGAGAAGTGAAAGCGGGAACCAGGGGATCCCCGGCGGTATGTGCTTTTAGCGGTCGGTTGCGGGAACCGTCACATTCAAACAATGTCACATCCGCCTGTGATTTCAGCCTTTCGAGTTCATCCGGTAATAGGCCCTGATATTTATCCGGCCGAATCCTTGAATGTAACAGATAAACGGGATTCTGGATCCGAAAAAGAGACGTCAGCGAAAGAGCATCTTGCGATTTGGTCAGTATGATGGACGGATTTTCACAATGACCGGCCCGGGTGAGGGATGTGAGCAATACCCGGGTATTTTGCTGGGCGAATTCACGTCCCAGATGCAACAGCAGGGACGTTTTACCGCCACCACCCAGCAAGGCCAGGCAGAGACCGGGCGATGAGGGTAACAGATTCAGAAATGATTGTGAACGAGACATGCAGTGATTTCCGTGAATTAAATTAAACAAAAAACGCCGTGTTTCCTTTTATCATGTCAATCAGGAACGTGAATCAGAAGTGTGGTTTTGTCCCGGTTATTTTTGGATTTCCACTCCTCGGATTATAATTTCATACCACTATTGTATCCATTCAGGAATGGAAAACGGGTTGGGCGACAACGTCCCACCCGTTTTTTGGTTTGGATCGAGGTGAAAACGACAAAAATTACCGGTAAATTATTCATGGCAAAACAGATCACATACAGCGGCAAAATAGTCGATATCATGCGACGTCGCATCTACAGCGGCGTAATCAGAATACGGGACGGCCGGATTCATTCCATCACACCAGGTGATCAGGTGGATGAGCAATATATCATGCCCGGATTTATCGACGGACATATCCATATTGAAAGCTCCATGCTGGTTCCAGCCGAATTCGCCCGAATTGCGGCTGTTCATGGAACCGTGGCCACGGTTTCCGATCCTCATGAAATTGCCAATATTTTAGGACTGAAGGGCGTGGAATTCATGATCGCGAATGCTGCCACCGTACCCTTCAAATTTTACTTCGGGGCTCCGGCCTGTGTCCCGGCCACACCGTTTGAAACGGCCGGCGCCCGGTTTACATCTGCCGAGCTGGAATCATTATTGCAAAAAAAGGAAATCCTGTATTTATCGGAAATGATGAATGTCCCCGGTGTATTGCAGGGAACCGCCGGAGAACGGGAAAAACTGAACCTGGCGCGGAAGTATGGTAAAAGAATTGATGGCCACGCACCCCAATTACGGGGAGATAAAGCGAAAAAATATGTGAAGTCTGGTATATCAACGGATCATGAATGTGTATCCCTGGATGAGGCACGGGAAAAAATCAAATACGGAATGACCATCCAGATTCGGGAAGGATCGGCTGCAAAAGACCTTGCGGCGTTAATGCCTTTAATTGATGAATTCCCCGATCGTATCATGTTCTGCAGCGATGATCGCCATCCCGATGATCTAGTGGAAAGCCATATCCGAGAAATGGTATTACGGGCCAAAAAGGCCGGCCATGATATATTCAATATTCTGCGTGCTGCTTGTGTGAATCCGGTCCGCCACTATGATCTGAATGTGGGACAGCTGAAGACCGGTGATCCGGCCGATTTCATCGTTCTGGATAACCTGGAGGACATGAATGTGCTGGCCACTGTTGTGAATGGAGTGAGGATCGCGGAAAAAGGTCATCCGCTGCTCACAAATCAGGTGGTGGAAAAAATCAATATTTTCAACGCCCATGAAAAGACAGTCGGAGATTTTTCCATCCTGGCGGGTGACGGTCAATTACGGGTTATCGATGTTATGGACGGACAGCTTATTACAAAATTAGTAACCCTCAAGCCGAAAATAGAAAGAGGATATGCGGTCCCGGACCTGGACCGGGATATATTAAAAATCACGGTGGTAAACCGGTATAAAAATGAAAAACCGGCCGTAGCGTTTATCCGCAATTTTGGTTTGAAGGCCGGGGCGATTGCATCGTCCGTGGCTCATGATTCGCACAATATTGTGGCAGTGGGTACCAATGATGAGGACCTTTGCAATGCGGTAAATCTTATTATAAAACACAAAGGCGGCATTTGTGTAACACAGGGGGACAATGAAAGTGTTATTCCCTTACCCGTAGCAGGCATCATGACCGATGGGGACGGGTATGACGTGGCGAGGCAATATGCAGCACTTGATCAATTGGCGAAAGAAATGGGATCAACACTGGAGGCTCCGTTCATGACCCTTTCATTTATGGCTCTTTTGGTGATTCCTGAATTGAAGTTAAGTGATCAGGGGTTATTTGACGGCAATTCGTTTGAATTTACTCCCCTGTTTACGGGGTAAACAGGTATGCATAAGTTTGATTGGCGGTGGGATTTTCATTATATATGGGACAAAAGGGAAAAGAGATTATTCATCTGGTAGGGGATGGTCGTATGAAAACAATCAGTATTCTTAAAAGGATTAACTTTAGAACTTCGTATGATAGATAGCGGTCATTTACCCTCCGGAGAAAAACTAACGAAAGATAAATGTTTACGACTACTCACGGATAAATTCAATAACCTGGATATCGACAAAGCAAATAACGGCGTGGAGGCATTTGTTAATAAAAATGATTTATGGCTATGGTCGCGGGAATATTTTCTTGATATAATCCATCGAATAAAGTGGGTAACATGAGCAAAATTGGACAATCACTTTCCCGCCCTGACGCGGCAGCCAAAACGACCGGTGAAACTCGTTTTATTACCGATATTTCCGTCCCGAACATGGTCCATGGCGCCCCGGTGTATTCCACCATTCCCTACGGTGAATTAAGACACATTGATTTATCTCCGGCTAAAAGGATCCCCGGATTCATAGCATTTGTTTCCGCGAAAGATATTTCCGGAGAAAACCAGGTTGGCGTCATCATTCCCGATCAACCCTTATTCGCAGACAAAGTCGTTCGTTATGTGGGGGACAGTATCGGACTAATCATTGCCCGGACACCGGAGGCCGCCCGCGAAGCGGCTCAGGCCGTGGTTATTGAGTATCATGAAAAAACACCTTTTTTGTCCATTGATGACAGTCGACGGGCGCAGGATAATTTTATCCATGAGACCAATTTGGCCTGTCATCACCGCGTGAGAAAAGGAAATATCGAACAAGGATTCAGAGAAGCCGACCATATTATTGAAGCGCATTTCAGGACGCCGTATCAGGAACATTATTATCTAGAACCTCAGGCCTGTATTGCAATGCCACAGGGAGAGGGAAGGATTAAAATTCTTGGTTCGCTACAATGTCCGTTTTATATCCAAAAAGCAATTGCCAGAATCTTCGGTTGGCCCTACGACCATATTCTGGTGGAGCAGGCACCTACCGGCGGGGCCTTCGGCGGGAAGGAAGATATTCCTTCGGAAGTATGTGCCCGCGCAGCCGTGGCAGCCATGACAATCGGCCGTCCGGTGAAAGTGGTGTACAATCGCAGGGATGATATCCAGCTTACCAGCAAACGTCACCCTTTTCAAATGCATTATAAAGTCGGAGTGAAGCAGGATGGAACGCTGGTGGCAGCCAGAATTTTATTGGAAGAAAATGCCGGGGCCTACGCCACTTTGTCATCGGTTGTTTCCTATCGTTCGGCCGCCCAGGCCATGGGACCCTACCGGATTCCGCATATTCATGTGGATTCTAATTCCTATTATACCAATCTTCCGCCTACCGGTGCCTTCCGCGGTTTCGGTTCTCCTCAGGCTGCTTTCGGACATGAAAGAATGATGGATATCATTGCCACCGAACTGAAGCTGGACCCGGTGGAACTCCGATTAAAGAATGTTGTCCGCCCCGGTTCGGAAACCCAAACGGCCCAACGACTGGATACCAGTGTGGGGGCGGAAGAAACCATTCACCAGGCTGCAGAACGGGCCGGGTGGAAATCCTTTTCTCCGGACACAGACGGACGGTTTCGTCACGGGCTTGGAATCAGTGCTATTCACTACGGCAATTGTCTGGGGGCGGCCGGCTGGCACATGGATGGTTCCGGGGTGAATATAAAAATCCTGCCATCGGGCAAAATCCAGGTGGCCTATGGTTTGGTCGAAATGGGACAGGGTGCCGAAACCGTGGTTATCCAGATGACCGCCGAAGCACTGGGCGTATCACCGGACAGAATTACCGTATTGCCCACCAATTCTGCCCAGGTCCCGGACAGTGGTCCTGCCGTGGCCAGCCGAAATGTAGTCATGACGGGAAACGCCATACGGAACGCAGCCCGGAAACTGATGCCGGTGCTGAAGAAGGCCGCAGCCGACTTCATGACGTGTGATATTTCCGGTATCACGTTCGCAGATGATAAAATACGCGATACCCGGTCCGGCACGAAAATCATGTTTCACGAACTCTGTGATTATCTGACGCAAATGAATTTGCCCATGGAATTCACGGGCTGGTGGCATACACCCGAATTGGAATATGACCCGGAAACAGGACTGGGTGAAGCCTATTATGCCTATTCATTTGCAACGCATATTGCCAAAGTGCGGGTGGATACATTGACGGGACAGATAATCGTCGATAAAATTGTTGCGGCCCACGATGTGGGACGTGCCATCAATCCGGCCGGGATTGCCGGACAGGTGGAAGGCGGCACGGCTCAGGGCATTGGCTGGGCTGTGACGGAGAACCTGATTCTGGATCAGGGAACTGTGATAACGCCCAATCTGTCCACCTACCTGTTGCCCACGGCGATGGATAGTGCCGACGTGGAAACAATCATCGTGGAAGAAATGGAACCGGACGGTCCCTGGGGAGCGAAAGGGATTGGAGAACCAAGCATCATCCCCACTGCTGCCGCCATCGCCAACGCCGTGAGTTCGGCATTGGGAGTGCAGATGAACGAAATTCCTCTGACACCGGAAAGAGTATTGACTAGGTTGAGAAAATCAAGGATAGCTGATGAATAGAAAAATTGGCCTTTACATTGCTATTCACAACGGGTGTTTAATAACAAGGTAAAATAAAAAGAATAGATTCAATGTGTTTATTACTTCAGCTTATATTTATCGTCTCAAGAATTTCTTCAGTATGGGTCACAACACAAAATTAATATTGTCAACACGAGGAGCAGAGCGACAAAGTGATCTCCTTGGTACGGATGTCTTTCGGCGATTACCCCGAATCGCGGTATGGGGTTTTCGAGTCCATCCAACTCTTCATTCCAATGACGATAGCCACCTTTTATGAGATCATCATGAATAATTTGAAAATAAAAACATTACTCACAAACTGTCGAATATTCAATCCCTATGGGGAAAATGTTTTTATCGAAAACGGCTCGATTCTGATTGAAGACGGCATCATAACAGACATCGGCCCAATTGATTCTACCAGATCCGCTGACGAAGTAATTGATTTAAACGGAAAGACCGTTCTTCCGGGGATGATTAATGCCCATGCCCATTTATATTCCACCCTGGCCACCGGAATGCCCTTCCCGAAGGGTCATCCAACGAATTTTACGGAAATTCTGGAAGAAATCTGGTGGATCTTGGATCGGGCATTGGACGAAGACAGCACCAGAGCCTCTTTTGAGGTAGGATTGCTGGATCATCTGCGCCACGGTGTAACCACGGTGATTGATCATCATTCCAGTCCCCGGTACATAAACGGATCCCTCCATTTGCTTACTGAAACGGCAAAACAATTCGGTCTGAATATTTCCGGTGCCTTTGAAATGACGGATCGTAACGGTGTTGATTCTTTTCAGGAGAGTCTGGAGGAAAATTTACGTTTTCACCATGATCATATTCATTCGCACACGGTTCGTCCCCTCATTGGATTGCATGCGTCCTTTACTTTATCCGACGAATCATTGCGACACATCGCAGAATCGTTACGACAGGCCTCAGCCTGGGGCATTCATGTCCATACGGCCGAAGATCAAGCCGATCAAAGCGATGCGGAGCGTCGCGGTTATGTATCCGTCATTCAGCGCCTGGATTCCTTCGGTCTGCTGAATGAAAACAGTCTGGTCATTCACGGAACGCATTTTTCATCGGAAGACGGGGATATTGTCAAACGCACGGGAGCCATGCTGGTACACAATCCCACATCCAATGCCAATAATCGGGTGGGATTGACTCTCACCGGGATTATTAACGATTTAGCAGCCGGATTGGGTACGGACGGAATGCAGGCCAATATGCTGGCGGAAGCCAGGGAAGGGACACTCATTCGCAGCAGTCACCTGTCCAGTGCTGCCTCAGCGGTGAATTATGCCGAATTATTGTTTAACCACAATCCGGCCATTGCCACCCGATTATTCAACCGGAAAATCGGTAAACTTGACCCCGGATATTCGGCCGACCTGGCCCTGTATGATTACCGACCCAAAACAGTCGTCACCCGGGAGAATATGCTGAGTCATATTTTATACGGCCTGGAAAAACCCAGCGATGTCATGACGGCCGGGATATTCAGGATCAGAGACAATACCGTTCTCAATCTTGCCTTGGCGGATATATTGAATAACGCCCGACTCCAATCTGAAACCTTATGGAAAAAAATGGAAATAATCTATCATGAAGAACATTAATTATAGCCTGATTCGCAAAAAGGCGGAAGCCTATAAACCGGAAATATCACGGTTCTTACGGGATTTACTGGCCATCCCCAGTGAAAGTTGCCACGAAGAAAAGGTTATTCTCCGGATCCGGGAAGAAATGGAAAAGGTCGGCTTCGACCGCATCGAAATTGATGAAATGGGGAATATTTACGGGTTCATCGGGCACGGTAAAACCATGATTGCCATGGATGCCCACATTGACACCGTGGGAGTGGGTAATATTGAAAACTGGGACTACGATCCTTACGAAGGGTATGAAGATGAAGAAATCATCATAGGCCGTGGCTCCTCTGATCAGACCGGGGGAATGGCGGCCATGGTCTACGCCGGCAAGATTATCAAGGATCTGGAACTGGAGGATGACTATACTCTGGTTGTGACAGGGACGGTGCAGGAAGAGGACTGCGACGGACTCTGCTGGCAATATATTCTGGATAAGGAAAAGCTGAAGCCGGAATTCGTCGTGAGTACGGAGTCCACTGCCTGCCGTATTTATCGCGGACATCGCGGACGCATGGAAATCAAAGTCAGCACCCATGGGATCAGTTGCCACGGTTCGGCCCCGGAGCGCGGTGATAATGCCATCTTTAAAATGGCACCAATCCTGATGGAACTGGAACAATTGAACCACCGCCTGAAGCATGATGATTTTCTGGGAAAGGGGACGTTGACTGTGTCGGAAATTTTTTATTCATCACCCTCGCGTTGTGCTGTGGCTGATGGTTGCTCCATCTCCATTGACCGTCGCCTGACCTGGGGAGAAACACCGGAGTCGGCCCTGGAAGAAATCCGCAGTCTACCGTCAGTTAAAGCTGCCAACGCCACGGTGGAAATGTATGATTATGCCAAGCCATCCTATACGGGACTGGTGTATCCTACGGAAGCTTTTTTCCCGACCTGGGTCATTGATGAAGATCATGTTATAACCCAATCTTTGGTGGAATCATATCGTTCCCTGTTTAACCGGGAACCGGTTGTGGATAAATGGACATTTTCCACGAATGGTGTGGCCATCATGGGGCGGCATGGAATTCCCTGTATCGGTTTTGGGCCGGGGCACGAAGAAGAAGGTCATGCGCCTAATGAAAAAACATGGAAAAACGAACTGGTGGAAGCAACTGCCATGTATGCGGCCATTCCGCTGGTATATCTACAGAAAAAACAAGCATTGGAATCGGTATCATGAATATCATGGAATTCTTTCAAACCTTGACCCGGCTGGATATACGGAATTACGGCCGGGATTTTCTGCTTACCTGGGATAAATCAGATGATGAAATCAAAGCCACGCTGTATCTGGCCGAATTATTCCAGGCATTGCACCGGCAGGGACGATCCTGCAAAACCTTTGATTCCGGACTTGCTCTATCCATCT
>JBHHUC010000052.1:0-15932 GCA_046861395.1 Fidelibacterota bacterium | reverse complement strand
GATTCAAGACGGCCAACAACCAAACCGTTGAATATCAACTTGCCAATTCCTATTTATACCGTTCAATTACGGGTTTGGGGAATGCCAGTGTGCTGGCCGGCAATGTGAATATCAATAACAGTCAGTTTTCCTATTACGACCGGAATGACAATGTGCTGAGTCCGTTGCCATTGTCGAGTACCAATCGTCAGGAAATTTGGACAGTCAAACTGACTTTACAACTGGATTATTTGTCTGAATCGATGATATTCGATACACCAGTATTTGTGAAAAATTTTCATATCAACCATGTGGCGGCAAAATAGATCATGAAAAAATATTTGCTGAAACAGAAGAGGGAAGACGGATATATTTTTGCATCCATTGCCTTTGTGGTGGCCATTGTTCTGGCTGTGGCCATTATATATCTGAGTAAATCCCAATCCACAACAATCAATATTGCGGCGAATACCTATTCCGGCAGCCAATCTTACTGGGCCGCTTTATCGGGAATAGAATATGCCATTGAAAATGCCGACGATTTTGAAAATATTACCGGGACCTACTCCTTTTTCAACGGCAATGTTACCTTGTTTACCAGCAATACCTATGATGATGGCAGTGCTTTGCCGGATGGCTACGTTCGTTTGATTTCCATCGGAACACACGGGAATACCAAAAAGCGTTTGGAAGTGTTATTCGATTCCCAGGCGGAACAGAATTTCTGGCCTGGTTTGAGTGTAGTACAAACATTGAGTGCTTCATCCGGCGATGGGGATGATCATGGCGACGATGACGGAGACGACCATGGCGACGATCACGGTGATGATCACGGTGATGATGGTGGCATGTCCAATACATTTGATATTCAAAATAATTTCAAGATGAATTATAACCTCTACATTGGCGGAAATGTATCGGTGAAAAATAATGCCAGTATGGGGGACCCACCGGGAGTACCGACCTTACTGTATGTCCCTGCCGGTTACACGGTATCAGGTTCCTTTGACCAGTACTTCAGCTGGCAGGCCACGACACCACGGGTTATTCCGCAACTGGATATCACACCGTATACCACCCGTCTGAATGTAGCCTATGCCATCCAGCAGACCGGGGGTAATAAACATAAAGGTGACTGGACCATATCCGGAGGGACTCTGGATTTATCGCAATATGACAACAGCACGTTGTACGTAAAAGGGAAATTGACCCTGAAAGGGGTTACGGTTTCGGGTGGATCTTTCGTTCAACCTGGTTTTCTGGTTGTAACCGGTAAAGTGTCACTGGAATCGTTGGGCTTTTCACCTACCGTGGTAGGTGATAACATCATCCTGATTGGCGATAGTGATATCGTGATTAAAAATGACGGGCAGTATGGAAACGACTATTCATCCCTCAATCCTGCCAGTTGGCCCAGCACGGTGAATCTCATTTACTCCAATGACCAGATTACCATCAATTCCGGAGCCGATGTCTGGGGGCAGATTATCAGTCCTTCCTATATCAAACTGGATGGGTCAGCTCATGGCGTGATTTATTCTGCCAATACGTTCGTATTTAACAACAATAATTCCTCTTTTGAAGGGGCCCTTTATGTTCATCATGTGGATAATCCGGGGAACAAATTCCCCACCGGCTATTTGAATCTTCATCATGAAGTGCCGTTCTATTATTTTGCCGGTTTTCATTATGAAGTTGTGGCGTCAACCTTAAATGAATATTAAGGATTAGTCGGTATGAAAGTCTATTTATTGATTCTAGGACAAATCGCAAGCGTTTTCGGAATTCTGTTACTGTTTTTCCCGAAATTATTAATAAAACTGAGCGAATACTCAAACCAGTCGTTGAATATGAACCAGGACCAGCCCTGGGGTCGGTATTTCATTGGTATTGTTCTGACGATGTGCGGTATATTTTTATTATATCAGTCCCATCTATTCAATGTCTAGCATCCTCATTTATCTTTTGATCCTTGTTTCTTTATTTGCCGGACTGACGGGCCAGGCAAACAATATTGAAGAAACAAACATTCCGGCTCATGTGGCGGGAATACCGAATCTACCCGACGATGCCCTGCAAAGTATTCTCTGGCATGAACAATACCTGCCGGAAGAACGGATGTTGTTCAAAATACTGTTGAAGGAATTAGGCTACAGCATGAACGCCGAGGATCCTCTTTGGCAACCAGCCGATGTGCAAATGGTGAAGAAATTCCAGCGCGATCATAAAATACACGTCGATGGAAAAATCGGACCAGAAACCATGAACATGATGTTACGGGCCCTGAGCCTGTATTATGAACAAATTGCAGATATACCCTATGTAATCGATCTGGATCTGCTGCCCCCCGGCGTCATCGTCCAGAATCGCGAACGGGTCAGGGTGGGCGAAATTGTAAAATACTTCAATCGGGACCTCGCCCGTTTTCGTTATGCACGGGTATTGAGCATCCATAAAAATCGGGTGGAAATTCTGGACTGGACACGTAAAGAAACATTTATTGTAGACATCGATGATTTAAACAAGTAGGGGAAGTATTTATGGAAATGTTCTTAGTCTTTATAGGAGTGATCGCGACAACGGCCGGCGTTATGACGCTGGTGGCACCGCAAATACTGGATAAGATGGGAAAATTCCTGAGTCAATTTTATTATACCGACGCTCTGATTCTTGCCAAGCGTGTTTTCTTCGGCACAATCTCCCTGGCAGTGGGTATAGTCCTGATATTTCTCTATTTTGTATATTAATATTACAGCGTAACGAAGTGTAACAATCCGCCTGGGATCACAACACCGCCAACGAATACATAAGTTCAATAATAATATAATATACCAATAATATATATTCCTGGCACAATCCTTGTAATCATTTAGACAACCTTGGTTAAGCATCCCGGGTTGGATAAACTGAACAATGTTTGAGGGGAAGATCCAACCCGGGTTTTTTATTTCCGCACTCTGTATAAATTACCATTAATCATGAATGATGCGGTAGGCACAAACAGTAATATTGCCGCAAATGGATTTTCCTGGGGTCAAATTCTCGCTGAAGGAATACAATAAAACAGGTATTGAAATTTTGTTCATAGTAAAGTAACATTCAAACCTGAATTTCTTGGTTGCACTGAATTTCATAGTTAGTAAGTTCAGATCCTATAATTGAAAGAATAAGGCATGCCCGCAATTCCCGACGAAAAAAAATTGGTGACAGTCCTGGCTGTAGAAGATAATCCCGCTAATATGAATTATTTATTATTTATATTGAAAAAGCTGAATATCAGCACCGTTGCAGCTGCCAGTGGTGAGGAAGCGATTGACATCATGAAATTATACCGGTTCAAATGCGGATTGTTTGATATTAATCTTGGGGAGGGAATGTCCGGGCTTCATTTGATGGAAATTGTACGACAGGAAGAAGAATATAAAAACATTCCCATTATCGCTGTAACGGCCTATTACGGGGGTGGAATGCATAAAAAGCTGCTTAACCGGGGATTTACCGACTATTTGTCCAAACCCTATGATTTGCCCCAACTACAGGAATTATTAAAGCAATATCTTTCTGATTTATAACATGGAAACTGCGCCCCGGTCATTTCGTAGGAAATTGATGGGATTTAATTACGATGTTTAAGCCCTCCAAAGAAGAACGTCTGGCACTTCTGAATGTTATCGAAGATTCGGCAAAATCGAAGTCAAAGCTGGCTGATGTGGAATCCATGTATGAAATATTGTTCCACAATTTGCCGGTAGCTGTGATCATTGTTGATTCCGATGGACGCATTCAGAAATGGAATCAGCGCTTTCAGCAGTTGACACAACGTCCGGGCAATATGAATCAAATCATGATTCAGGAATTCATAGCGGATAATGTGAGATCCGCTTTCCGGAAACAATTCAAATCAATGTTGAGTTCGGGGCATATAACAGCATTGGAATCGGCCCTGAAAGTGTCTCATCACCGGGATATACCGGTGGAAATATCCATGGCCGGTTTCGTCGATTCAAGAACACATAAATTCTACCAACTGGTGATTACGGATCTGACCCAGCAAAAAGAAGTGGAACATTTGAAGGAAATTGCCCGGCTGGAAAAGATTTTACGCACGGAAGCCATAAAAATTCCGGAAGAATATTTAAGCGATACATTCAATATATTCGAATATTATACTCATCTGATTGAACAGTTTATACACCACAGTCAGGTGGACTGGATGGAGTTCATTATTCCGGATTTATTTGAACCAAACAGCGTCCATACCATATTTGCCCGCCGGGAAGGATTGAATCGGATCAAATGCCGGAACCGAGATTTGTCGGGGCTGGATTTCGATCGGATCAGAGAATTACACACCGGGACTGATGTCGGACGGCTGGCGGCACCGCTGGAGGATATCCTGGCGGAACATAACATTTTGTCGACAAAAGCAGATAAATTCAGTGAAGCCTGGGTCATTCCCTTCACCATCCAGGATTTTCAATGGGGTTTTTTAATTACCTCAATTCCTGATCACTGGTTGGGTGCCGATCTCTGTCAGATTTTTTCTGATGCTCTGCATTTTGGTCTGCAACGTGTGAAGGATTGGAATGAACTCATTGAGTCGCGTCAGGAAGTGGATCGACTGGCCATATTTCCTCAGGAAAATCCTTCTCCTGTCGTCGAATTGAATGCCAAGGGAGTGGTTACTTTTTATAACCGGGCTGCAGAAAATCTGGTGTCATCTTTAGGCTATAATGATATAAGGGAAATATTGCCCAACACATATATCAATGACATCAAAAAGTCCTTTTCCCTGGATAAGAAAATTCCCGATCATGAAATGGATCTGGGTGACCGTTCCATTCTCTGGGTGGGACATAAAATAGAAAAATTAGGTCTGTTTCATTATTATGCCACGGATATTACGGCCTTGAAACAAACGGAAAAGGAATTACTCAAAGCCAAGGACCAGGCCGTGTCAAGCGAACGGTTAAAGGATTCTTTCCTGCGTACCATTTCTCATGAAGTCCGCACCCCCTTAAATATCATTCTGGGCTACCTGGAAATCCTGAAATCAGAATTGAAAATTGACCCCTCCGACGAAACATTACGGTTTTTTGAAGGCATCACTGAAAACGGGAAGAGATTGAATCGTCTGATCAATGATATCATCGATATATCACTGATCGAATCGGGACAGCTTGAGCTGGAATCGGAGCCAGTACCGTGTGATGCGATCATCCACGATTTACTACCGAAATTTCATCAATTGGCTGCCGAAAAGGGCCTGGAACTTGAAGCGAATCTCCAGGCCGAAGATGTTTTTATTCAAGGTGATTCGGGGCGGATCGGCCAAGTGTTTTCCTATATCATTGACAATGCCATCAAGTTTACCAAAAAAGGGGCTATCAGGGTTGATTCCCGAGCAGAGAACTCTTCCATAATCATCCGGGTAAAAGATACGGGTATCGGGATAAAAGATGATTTTTTACCATATTTATTTGCTTTATTCCGTCAGCAGGATGAAGGACTGAATCGCAGCTATGAAGGCGCCGGCATTGGTTTGGCCCTATGTGAAAGATTGGTCAGTGCCATGCATGGGACCATTACCGTTAATAGCAGAGTGCAGCGGGGAAGTACCTTTACCGTGACATTTCCGGTGAGGAAAAAGAAAAATGGAGGTAAGAATGAGTAAAGTATTGATTGTGGATGATGATGTTGCCATGGTGAACTATCTGGGAATCATGTTATCGCGATTGGGTTTTAAATATGATTCCGCCTCGTCAGGGTACGATGCCATCGAATATCTAAAAGAGCATCATCCCGACATCATGCTGATTGATATATCTCTGGAAGAGGTCATGTCCGGACTCGATTTGGTTGAAATATTAAATAAAGACGATCGAACAAAGGAAATTTATAAGGTTGCCGTCTCAGCTCACGTTGACGATGAATCCAGTAAAACCTATATTAAAGCAGGCTTTGACGCATGTTTGAAAAAGCCCCTCAGTTTTCAGGACCTCAATGACTTGGTGAAAAATCTGGTTTAATTCAGGTTATTGATGAATCCATCGATTTCGGCCAGATATCTGTCACAGGCTGCCGCATCTTCTTTTTTTGCCGCTTCTTCCAAGTTTTTTCCCATGGTGGATAGTTCCATATAACCATAACCACCGCCACTCCCTTTGATATTATGACCAAATTTTTGTACCGGAAAGAAGTCCCGGTCGGCCAACTGGTCTTTAATCGTTGGGATTGTTTCTTTTAGATAGGAAATGTACTGTTTTATCAGCGCGATGAACTCTGGGTCATTAAACAGTTCGTCCATGGATCCTTTTCCGTATTCGTTGTCCGAAATATACAGCTAAAACCAAGGGAATTGTCTGTGACAGAGCGCACAACCGGCTCAGAACCTGTCCCAAGAAAATGAGAATATAATCATTTTGCTTCACGACATTGGGACCGAAGTCGGCGTAAATTTACGATTCAAAATAATCCCATATACGATGCAATGATGATAAAACCAACACGACAGCAACTACGACAATACTTACAACTGCGGAACAGATTATATTATTATATTAATGAATCGCTGATAAAAATCAAAGCTTTCGATCAACTGTTCGTGATCATGATGGCCATTATGATTGGTATATTTGCCGGTTATATCGCCTCAGCCTTTCGGTTGCTAATCCAGGAATTCCAGACATCTTTCTGGGATGGTAATGGATCGTTGGTGGAAATGATCCGCCAAGCTCCTCTATGGGTTGTAATCCTGATTCCCATGATTGGTGTGGCAGTTGTGGCCCAATTTGTGGATACCTTTGCCAAAGAAGCAAAAGGGCACGGCGTTCCGGAGGTAATGAATGCCGTTGCCACTCAGAACGGATTCATTCGGATGCGGGTGGTCGTGGTCAAGGCATTTGCTTCGGCAGTTTCCATCGGTTCCGGTGCAGCCGTGGGAAGAGAAGGACCCATTGTTCAGATTGGTTCCGCCTTCGGATCCACGGTTGGTCAGATATTTCAGGTATCGCGGCGTCGAATGAATACCTTTATCGGATGTGGTGCAGCGGCCGGGATTGCCGCTACCTTTAATGCTCCCATTGCCGGCGCCATCTTTGCCAGCGAAGTCATTCTGGGTGATTTCAGTGTGGCCGCCATCGGACCAATTATCATATCCTCCGTTTTCGGAACGGTCATTTCACGGAGTATTTACGGTGATTTTCCGGCCTTTATTCCACCCCAGTATAACCTGGTTTCACACTGGGAAATATTCTTCTATATTCTCCTGGGAATCGTAGCCGGATTGATCGGCATGATTTTCGTACGCACCTTATATAAAACCGAAGATGTATTCGATGAACTTAAGCTTCCGGTATGGTTGAAGGGATTAATCGGGGGCGGTGTGCTGGGCCTTGTGGCTGTCTTTCTCCCTGAATTGATGGGTGTGGGATATGACACAATGGATAAAGTCCTTTCGGGACAATTACCACTCCTCCTGATGATTCTTTTATTGGGCGGAAAGATTATAGCGACCAGCATTTCACTGGGGGCCGGGGCTTCCGGTGGCGTTTTTGCGCCCTCGCTGTTTATCGGTTCCATGCTGGGGGGAACTATGGGACTGGTATTTCATTCTTTGTTCCCGACCCTGACAACCACTTCGGGGGCCTATGCCTTGGTGGGAATGGCCACCATGGTCGCTGCCACTACTTATGCTCCTTTTACTGCCATTCTCATCATTTTTGAAATGACATCGGAATATACTGTCATCCTTCCTTTAATGGTGGCAAGTATCATTGCTACCGTCATTACCACCAATATTCTGGATGGAAGCATTTATACCTTAAAACTGAAGCGCCGTGGGATAGATATCCACCGTGGAGCAGATGCGAATGTCCTGCGGCAATTGGAAGTCAAAGTCCTCAAACAGCAGATGGTGGATTTGATTTACGAAAATGAACCTATCAGTGTGCTGCTGGATAAAATAACGGAGAGTACACACGAAACAATTTACACCTTTCGTGAAGATGGCACACTGGCCGGTCTTGTTACCCTGGGTATGGTACGGCGGTTTCTTACCAACAAGGTAGAAATACCGGAAGGTACGATTGTCAAGGATATCCAAAAGGAGATATTTCCCACCATTACCGACAATACACCGGTGGATGAAGTTCTTCACATTCTGATTGATAATGATCTGACCAGTATCCCGGTGGTGGACCAAAACGGGAAACTTACCGGGCAGGTATTCCGTCGTGATATTCTGAAAGAATATCAGGATATGCTGATTCAGACCCAGAACGCGGGTCATATCGCTTCCATGATGAAATATGTTCATAAATATTATTACGAAAAGGTTGAAGTCTTGCCAGGCTTTACCATGGCACGTATTAATTGTCCCTCGGAATTTGTGGGGCAGAGCATCAAGAATCTTCACATTCGTAAAAAACATGGAATTGAAATTTTAATCATCCGTCGGCAACGTGGCCCTTCGTTTAAGGATATATTACCGGTAGCTTCAACTATACTGAACATGACCGATCAACTCTTAATCTTTGGCGAAACAAAATCTGTGGAAGCGGTATGCAAAATGGGGTAATTGCATTCCCAACCGCTAGGCCGGAAACTACACCGCCAATTGGGAAATCGTGAATATTACACTTTTTGGCGGTACGGGATTTGTCGGCTCCCACCTAGCACGCTCCTTGACACATCGGGGGCACAACCTGACACTTTTTACCCGTCGGCCAACTCCTGACAGCTCCGACTATGAACAGATAACCGGTCAATTGGATGATATAAATAAAATTGATTTGGCTCTGAACCGGGCAGACGTATTGATATATTGCATCGGAATCATACGTGCTTTTTCCCGTCGCGGTATCACGTTTGAAAGGGCCCATGTTTCGCTTCTGGCGGACATTCTGGCCCGTGCCGCAGTAAAAAACGTGCGTCATGTTATTCTGATCAGTGCTTGGGGTATTGATCGGGCCCGAACGCCCTATCAACGGACAAAACTGGAAGGAGAATCAATTCTCAAATCCTATGACATTCCCTGGACCATTCTCCGGCCTTCGCTTATATTCGGACCTGCCAACGGTCGGAAGGAATTGACGATGACCCTAGCCCGGCAAATGATAAAGCCCAGGATACCTGTCCCACTGTTTTTTTCAGGCTGGCAGATTACTCGGGCCGGCCAATTTCGCCTGTCACCGGTCCATGTTTCTGATGTCGCTGAGTTGGTAGGACATGTCATTGACCGACTGGAAGAATTTTCCCGTCAAACCCTGCCGGTTGGCGGACCGGATTCCCTGACCTGGCGTGAAATGGTGACCCGGATCGCTGCGGCATGCGGTCGCAAGAAATGGTTTGTCCCCGTTCCCGTTGCATTATTATTTCCGGTTCTGGCCCTCCTGGATCGGTTTGCCTGGTTTCCTATTACCCGGGACCAGCTTACTATGCTGGTTGCCGGTAATGATTGCGCTGAAGAAAAACCTTGGACCGAATGGGGAATAAACCCGAAGAGATTCACTGCTAGTCAATTATCATGGTTGAAATGAAATATGTTTTCACCCGACCCACGACCCCCGGGCATCTCTTGACTCTTCACCAGAACACGGACACCAGCAGGAGGCATCCATTGAACCGGATATCATTGTTTATCCTGCTGCATATTTTGCTGATAACTACGGTTCTGGCCGGCCGGATCACCGGGTTCGTCACAGACCGGGAAACCGGTGAGGCACTGATTGGCGCCAATGTGTATATCCATGGTACGGCCTGGGGTACGGCGACGGATCATAACGGCTATTATGTGATCAATGGCATCCCGGCCGGAACCCATCAATTGGTGGCGTCTTATTTAGGTTATCAACGGTATGAAAAACCGGTTATACTGGACCGGGAATCGGTGAAGATAGATATTGCCCTGGAGCGCGAATTAATTGAATTAAATGAAGTCACTGTCAGCGGGGAACAGATATCCCGACAGAAGGTGGTTGAACCCAGTCGGATCAATCTTAAGCCTCGCGATATGAAATCCCTACCGTCCATAGTGGAACCGGATTTATTCCGAACCATCCAATCCCTGCCCGGCGTCCTCACACCATCGGAATTTTCGACGGGATTGATCATTCGCGGTGGGAATACCGATCAGAATCTCATTCTGCTGGATGGTATTACCGTATACAATCCGTCCCATTTGGGTGGTGTGTTCAGTAACTTTCTCATCGATGCGGTAAAGGAAGCGGAACTCATAAAGGGTGGATATAATGCCGAATATGGCGGACGTCTGTCGGCCGTCCTTAATATTATCAGCCGGGAAGGTAACCGGAACCGGATCGATGCCAAGGCCGCTGTTTCTCTGCTGGCGGCGCAAACAACGATGGAAGGGCCCTTTTACAACGGTGCCTGGTTGGTCTCCACCCGCCGAACATATTTTGATAAAGTGTTGAAAGGAACGAAATATTTTATTCCATATTATTTTTATGATATTCAGGGTCATGTTTTCACTGACCTGACACCTCAGGACCGCATCAGTTTCAGTCTTTACACCGGTTTGGATGATCTGGTATTCAACGATTTGGGACTGGCCGCCAATTGGGGGAATAAGACCTACAGCCTGGCATATCGTAAAGTATTCACCGATCGTTTGCTGGCCAATATATTAACCGCCAGCAGTGAATTTTCCACTGCCTTTGGACTGGGGGGCGGATCGGGAATCAAAAGTACCAATCTGATTCTGGACCGGACGAACAGTATCCGGTTTACCTATTTCTACAGTCAGGATATCACCATGACGTTCGGTACCCAGATGAAAAATCTAGCCTTTACCTATAATAGCCATTTTAACGATTCACTCTTATTTAATATTCATGTTTCCCCGGTGGAGGCAGCGACGTTTATCAAGGTGAAATGGACTCCGGTGGCCCAGTTTGTCCTGGAACCGGGATTTCGGTTAAATTATTATAACAACCATTCCCGCACCCTTTATCCGGACCTCCGTTTCGGGATGAAATTCATTGTGGATACGGACCGGTTTCTGAATTTCGCCATTGGCAATTATCACCAATTCATCGAGACGGTACAGGACGATTTCAATCCGACGATACTGGATAACTGGTTGGCAGTGGACCGGTCAGTGGATCCCGCCTCTTCCCAGCAAATTGTTTTCGGCTATGAACAGTTTGTTTCCGATCGCTGGCATTTTCAGGTTGAGACCTATGCCAAAACCATTCAGAACATGTTGACCTATGAAGAAAGAAGGGCTACTTCGGACGCCGAAGTTTCGGATGAAAAACTCAGCGATATTTTCATTCCGGGAGATGGATATGCATACGGCTTTGAAACATTTCTGCAAAAATCCGGTGGCGCCCTCACGGGATGGCTGGCCTACACCTGGTCGATCTCCCGAAAACAATTCAAGGGAGAGGAATATTTCACCAATTGGGATCGCCGGCATGCCCTGAACCTGGTGGGTACCTGGCGATTCCGCAAACATTGGGAATTTAATGGAAAATGGACCTGGCAATCGGGTCAGGCCTATACTCCGATTCTCGGGTACTATGTTGAGAATTTACCAGCCGATCCCACGCCCCGGTTTCGGACCATCCCCGGTACAAGAAATGGCGGTCGATATCCTCCGTATCATCGGTTGGATGTAAGCCTGCTGCGCCGTTTTCGTGTCAAAGGGAAGATGGTGGATATTAGTCTCCAGATGATCAATGCCTATAACAGGAAGAATATATTCCGTTATGTATATTTGATTGGCAGTACGGAAAACGGACTGGACGATGACGGCGACTGGGTGGCGGAAAAGGATGACCTGAATAATAATGGCGTTCCCGATGTAGGCGAACCCCATGTGGATGAGGAGGATGAGGGTCGCATCCGCCGCGAAGATGTAAGTATCTTTCCTCTCATTCCTTCAATTGGAATTGCGGTCGATTTATGAAGAAATCAATGACAATTATTCTGATTTTATTCTTGCTGGGATGCACGTTTCAGGACCAAGAAGCACATTATGAGGAACGCTTGATTGTTTTTGCCCATCTAGTGGCCAATTTACCCATGATCAATCCCATTTATGTTTCTCGTTCAGCCGCCTTGGTCGAAGCGGTATCCAGCAATGACCTCTATATCGACAGCGCAGTGGTTTTCATTCATACTGCCGATACGTCCTATCGGGCCTGGCCGGTCCCGGGGAAGCACGGTCAGTACATCCTCGATCCTTCAATCATTATTCAGCCGCAAACAACCTATCGGCTGGAAGTCAGCTGGCAGGGCGATACG
Organism: Fidelibacterota bacterium; assembly: GCA_046861395.1. Taxonomy (GTDB): domain Bacteria; phylum Fidelibacterota; class Marinisomatia; order Marinisomatales; family JABMOV01; genus JBHHUC01. The sequence continues at coordinate 3,683 of JBHHUC010000052.1, read as the reverse complement.
GTATGGGCCGAAACCACCGTACCCCGGACCATGGACATTACCAGTCCAGACAGTTCCGTATTTACCTGCGATGGGGAAGAAGTGATTGTACCGGGCATTCATGTGGACAATATGGATATGATGACTCTTCGTCCCACCGGGCCAATTGATACTGTCGTCTACCGAACCGGGGATTGCTATACCCAGAGTTTTGTTTCCATACCCTATTTTTTGCTCGAATTTCCCGCCGACTCGGTTGGAACAATCCAAACCATTACTTATGCTCTGGAAGCGGATAAAAAGGACCTGGAACCATTTAGCGATGAAAACGGGAACGGCCGCTATGACTCCGGCGAACCGTTTACCGATTATAACCGCAATGAAGTCCGGGATTCGACCTTTGTGAATCTCATCTATGATACGACCAAGGTCTTTCAATTATGGAAGGGAAGTTATTTACGAGACGAAGACAATAATCCTTACCGGTACAACCCGTTTGTCTGGAATATCGATGTTTCTCCCACGCAAATGGGTTGGTTGAATTTTAATTATTATGGTCTGCATATTGTTTTTCTTCAGGCCACGGATGATGCCTTTTTTCAGTATTTCAGCGGCGATCCCATGGGACTGAATCAATGGGTTCTTCCCGATTCCAATATTGAAGGTGGCTATGGAATGTTTTCCAGCTCATTCGGGAAAGGGTTTTTTGTTTATATCCAACGGGAAGAATCAGAATGAAAACAACAATTGCAATTATGATGATGGGCCTTCTCTCATTTCTGTGGGGCAGAGATGGCGATATCCAGATCGGTGATAAGGCTCCCGACTTCAGGCTGATGGACCAGGACAGTGTATTCCGTTCTTTGTCGGACTATGCCGGTCGGTTTATTATTGTATATTTCTATCCCAAGGACGGGACCCCCGGCTGAATCAAGGAAGCCTGTAGTATACGGGATAATTACAGCGTATTGACGGACTCCGGTGTGGTCGTGCTGGGCATTAATTATGATACACCGGAATCGCACGCCAAATTCATTGCAGATCATCATCTGCCGTTTGTCTTACTCAGTGATACGGATAAATCGGTCTCAACACTTTACGGGACAAAGGGATTCATGTTTCCCAGTAGGAAAACATTTCTCATTAACCGGAATGGCGTAGTGTTTAAAATTTATGATAAGGTTGATGTTACTACTCATGGCGCCGATTTGGTAAAGGATTTCAAGAACCAGTTTATATTACACTGATTCCATCCCTTAGTCGGATCTGGCCCAGGTCAGTAATTCCATTCTCTCATCATCATGCCATTGTAAATCCGATAGAAAGGATTGTGTCCCCTGGGGCATGAGATTCCTTTCGAGCATGGCAGCGATGCGACCTTTCAGGGCCCGGACCTCTGCCGGTGTAAGTTGGGATAAGTCACCGAAGGGAAGAATGGGATTCAAGGTTTCACCGCCCTGAAGTTTTAGTTCTGTCTGTGCTTCCGCCCGGAAGAAGGTGGCAGTTTGGGAGCGGTCATGGCATATTTTACAGTGGTCGGCGATGATCATCTGAATGTGTTCGGGAACTCTCTCGGCTTTATTGGAAAACCAGTATGTATCTACAAGGACAGCACCGCCAACGAATAGATTCAGAATAAACAGAACAAGTGTCAATGGCCTCACCCGTGTCATAAACTTCCCCAAGTTAGTCTTGAAATTTAGATTGTTTCAGATCAGAAGACAGGGGAAAATATTCAGTATCATTCTCATTTTATTCGGCTGGAAAAGGATGTATGTTCGATAGTATTATACAAAGAATATGTCATGGGACATCTGGTAGGATCCAAATCAAATTTGATTCCCCTGATTGACCGGTTAAATCAATATCCCGTTGGATTGGTCGATAATTAGAAACTCAGGGAGATCCTGGCTTTGCTTTTTTCTGAGGAAGAAGCATTCGTGGCATCCCGTTTTCCCTTGTTGGAAGCCACCTTGTCTGAGCTAACCGACCGTACCGGAATGTCGGTTGAAACACTATTGCCGGTACTGGATAAAATGGCTGACAAGGGCTTAATCATGGATTTGCCGTACAGGAAAGAAACGTATTATTTATTGTTACCCGGTGTCATTGGATTTTTTGAATTCACATTTATGAAAAATCGTACCGATTTACCTCTGGAAAAAGTCGCACGATTGATGGCGGAATATTTTCACTGGGGAGACGAACACAGCCAGGGAGCGGAGTTTTTCGGCAGTAAGACCCAATTAACCCGGTCGCTGGTCTATGATTCCGCCGTTCCTGTGACCAGTTCGGTAGTTTCATTAAACAGTGCCAAAGCCATTGTCAGGGAAGCAGAATTCGGCGCTGCCGCCATGTGCTATTGTCGTCATCAACGGGTTCATGAAGGAAAGTCCTGCCGGAAAGGTGCTCCGGTCAAGGGTCTTTGTCTGACGGTGGGAAAGGGGGCGGAATTTCTGATCCGGCGTGGATTTGCAGAACGGAAGACAACAGAGGAACTCCTGGATATCCTGGACTATGCCGAATCGCTGCATCTAACGCATATCACGGACAATGTACGACATAAACCCAGCTTTATATGCAATTGCTGCGGTTGTTGCTGTCATATCATGGAAGGTGTTCAGTCCGGATACTACCAGGGTGTCAAAACATCGCCGTATCAGGCTGTCATAGACGAAGACATTTGCGATTATTGCGGTGCCTGTTTTACCGCCTGCAATGTACGTGCAATTACCCTGGACCGCAATTCATCACACCGGGTCAGCCGGGTTCGGGATGATATTTGTCTGGGATGTGGGGCGTGTATAACATCCTGTGAAAAGCAGGCCATTCGCATGGAACCACGGAAAAAATACACCAAACCGCTAAAGACAAAACAAGGTATGTTCACTCGCATTGCCTGGGAAAAAGGACGACTGGCGCCACTCCTGAATGCTGCGGTGAAAAAGAAACTCAATGCCTGGGGGAAAAACAAGTAAGGGGCAGGAAAACCATTTGATATAACCATGGATGATTGTGACGGATTTGTGACGGGATATTTTAGTTATGGCTGTTATTTTTATAATTATCTAACAATGGATAGATAAAAAAAGATCCGTTTGTCGTCGACAAAAGAGTCTTTTCAAGGAGCGGAACCGACGAGACTCGAACTCGCGACCTCCGGCTTGACAGGCCGGCGTTCTAACCAACTGAACTACGATTCCAAATGTACGAAAGCATGGTGAGAAACAACGGTCATGAACATTTCGACCTTCCCGTCTTGTGACGGGACGTTCTAACCAACTGCCTGTCCGCCGTAATCCCGATCTATCGGGATGCAGGCGGAAACTACAATTCTAAAATATGGGCTATTGATCGGATGTATTCTTCTTATCCCGGTAAATCAGGGATAAGGGAATAATCACAATATAACCGACAAAAAGCATGACTGGTGCAACCGACAAACTCAAAGTACTGTTCACATCACCAATGGCCATAAGAATGTATCCCAGAATGACGGTTGCCAATCCGGCACCAAAAAGGATGTAATTTGTCTTTGAAAAAGACCAGCCTTCGAAAATGTGAATATCTTTTTGTGAATTTGTCTTCATCTGGCGGCGGCAAAATTACTATTCTGTACCTTGGGAACCAATAAAATAAAATGATTGCTGCTTTTAGGCCACATCTGTCCAAAACGTTACTATTGCAATTCAGTTGATTAGTGG
>JBHHUC010000110.1:0-3875 GCA_046861395.1 Fidelibacterota bacterium | reverse complement strand
GGCCAGGTAAATCATAGCCTGGATAGCATATTCAGCGGATTTTGAGTATAGCATGAGTCAAGTCGTTCCCATTTGTTTTTAAAAAATACAAACTATATTATCGGATGCACAAGTAGGGATTAAACAAAAATGGCCGAAGAAAAATAATATCTCCGGCCGATGGGAAAGGGAAATCGCTCAACACCCAAATCTGACAGATCGTTAGTGGGAAACCGGATCTCCAGTGAGCGGTGGTTGGCAATGTGCTCATTGTAACACAGCAAGTCACGGACTGCAGAATAGGTATAAACAGGCAACCAAAAGGAGTGAGAAGACCGCAACTGCACGGTACAATTCTGGCGCGTTGAGCGATATCATTGTTAAAAAACCTGCGTTAAATCAGATAACCGCCTCTGAATATAGATTTACCAGAAATCGCCCTGCAAGGAATTGTAGAAAAAATTTCCACAGTGGATAAATGCTACTATTTTTGGACATGGAATTCACTGCGGAAACCTCATACTCATTATGGTTGATCCCAGACCGCACGACGACGAAAATAATAAGGGAAATCATGACAGCCCTGGCCCGAAAATATAACGCTCCGGAGTTTTCCCCTCATTGCACCTTGCTGGGACATCTGAAGAATGAACATAAGGAAGGGATTGTTTCACTTTTGGATGAGCTGAAATATCCTATCATTCCTTTTGAAGTAGAAATTGTAGACTATTCGGATTACTACTGGAAAACTCTTTTCCTGCAATTAAAACACGCGCCGGAATTAATGAAAATTTATGAACTATTTCAATCCAGATTGCCAGAACGGATTTCCTATGAATTCGATCCCCATATTTCATTGATGTACAAAATATTACCGCTGGCAACGCTGAAACTACAAAGCCAATTAATTGATGCGTTCTCCGGGGGAATATTCGATAGTATTGCTTTGTTTCGCACCGGGGATATGATAAAATCATGGCAGAAGATTTATGAAAAGAAGTTGAGCACGATATGAAGGATAAGCAGTTTGTATTAGTCGTTATTGACGTACAGGGCAAATTAGCCCGTGTGATGTATGATTCGGATATTTTGATAAAAAATCTGATCATCCTGATCAAAGGGACGAAATTATTGGATATTCCCATTATATGGACCGAACAGGTCCCGGAAAAATTGGGGAAAACCGTTCCGGAAATCGCTGAACTACTGGCACCGAATACACCCGTAATTAAATCGGTATTCAGTTGTGCCCGTGATGATGATTTCATGAAAGCACTGGATGCCTCAGAGTGCAAGCATGTTTTGATCTGTGGCATTGAAACGCACGTTTGTGTCTATCAGACAGCCATTGATCTATTGGATATGGGATATCAGGTCAATATAGTGGCTGACGCCGTATCTTCACGAACGAAGAGTAATAAAGAAATCGGAATGGATCGCATCATATTGGCCGGAGGAAATTTGACCAGCGTGGAAACCGTGTTGTTTGAAGTTCAGGAAGTGGCTGCCGGGGACCGGTTTCGTGAACTCATAAAAATCGTAAAATAGAAAGGCATCGGTCTATGAAAGCAATTTGGGTGGCCTTTGCTACCATCTTTATCGCCGAACTGGGCGACAAAACACAACTGGCTATTTTAGCTCTTAAAAGTAAGGGATTATCTGGTTTCGGATTATTTATCGGTGCCATGGTGGCTTTTGCCGTATTAACTGGCCTGGCCATTATTTTTGGGGATGTCATTCAGGAATATATCAATCCTGAAATTGTAGAGAAATTAGCTGCCACATCGTTCATTATTATTGGTGTCCTTATGTGGATGGGAAAAATATAAAACTGAAGGAGTTGACTGACATGCGCTATTTCATTTTGCTTATGATGATTGTTTTATTTTCAGGATGCGGTAAAAATTCTGATCAGCAGAATATGTCCCGGGAAGAAATAATGAAGGGAATAGTTACTAGTTCCAACGAAATGTTCATCTATTATACCTGTCCCATGGGGGAGCACAAACATACCCATGCCAAAGAACCCGGGGCATGTCCCAAATGTGGTATGGCCCTGGTCAAGGCGGTAGTCACAGACCGGGAACATATGGAATTCTGGGGTTGTCCCATGCCGGCCCATTCCTATGTGCGGGAAACCGCTCCTGGGAAGTGTATGGACTGTGGGATGAGTCTGAAACCCATGCGGTTGCAGACTGAACAGTAGTTTCCGACGGACTTTTCTCTCATGACCCAGGATGACCGGGGCTGACGGTGGGTAGGCATCCTTTTCCAAGGATAAAAACCGTTTCTGTGATTGCCTTGGCATTCCTCTTTTCTTGTACGCCCCGGCCAGCCACGGATAAGCTCCGCAATATGACCTTTGAGGTACAATACCGTCTGATTCTTGACCAAACAGGTTTTCACCGCATCTGGATTCCAATTCCCGAGACAAATAAAAATCAAACCATCAGTCGTCTGGAAATACACACTGGATTGAGGATGTATTTAGGCCGGGATACGTTCTACGGGAATAAATTTGTGATTATCGAAGATCAAGTTCAGGCTCCGGATACGGTGACGATTGCCTTTCGCTGTGAAAGACGAAAAGCAGTTCCGCGTTCGGAAGATTTGGACGATGCACGGAAACAGTTTTATCTATCATCGTCCCACGCGGAGCCAAAAGATGATTTATGGGATCTGGTCTGTGACAGTCTTGATGCGGAGCAGGAAGCTTTTCAGTACCGGTTATATAATTTTCTGATCAGTTCCATGACACCCACGGAAAAGAGTTCATCTGATATAATGGAAGCCTACCGTTCCGGACAGGGAACCGCAAGGGAGTATGCCGGCCTTTTCGCTGCCATCTCCCGGACCAAAGGAATCCCCGCACGCTATATGGCAGGAGTGTGGATTCCGGAACGTCCGGAGGGCAGAATTAAACGCGAAACAGCCTGGAATGAATTCTTTTTACCGCAAAAAGGCTGGGTTCCAGTCGATCTTTTCAAGGCGGAACAAGATATTCGTAACGCTAATGATTATTTCGGCTCATTAGATTCACGGCGGATTCTTTTTTCCATCGGTCGTGATATCATTCTGCCCAACGGTTCACGCCAAGACGTGGTGGATCATATTGTCTTCCCCTATGTCAAGGTCAATGGCAAAGTATTGGCACGCACGAATACCGTGATTGTTTACAGGGAAATAGAGGAATAGAAGGTTTATTTATTTGGTACCGGTGAACTTAAATTCCCCCATATTATATGGAGGCTCAAATTTCAGAGATTGATTACAGCATCATTCTCATCTTTTTAGTCGGGACGGCACTTTTCGGATGGTTTCAAAGCCGTCTGAATAAAACCACGGAAGATTTTTTTCTGGCCGGGCGGAATATCCCCTGGGTAGTGGCGATGTTATCCATTGTTGCTACCGAGACATCGGTACTCACCTTTATCAGTGTTCCGGGACTGGCCTATCAGGGTAATTGGTATTTCCTACAGCTTTCTATGGGATATATTGTCGGCAGAGTGTTGGTCAGCATATTTCTTCTGCCTCAGTATTTTCATTTCCCAATTACTTCGATTTATGAAATCCTTGGGAGGCGTTTTGGGACGGGAATTCAGAAGACGGCATCTGCTGTATTCCTCTTTACCCGCATTCTGGCTGACGGTATCCGCTTCCTGGCCACTGCCACGATTGTTCATGTCATCAGCGGATGGTCCTTGCCCATGGCAGTCTATGTCATTGGCGGCGTCACGTTATTTTATACCATCATGGGTGGAATTCGTACCGTTGTATGGGTGGACAGTTTTCAATTCATCCTTTATCTTGGATCGGGTATTCTGATTATTATTTTTGCTGTTCATCTTATAACGGCCCCGGTAACCGAAATCATGCAACAATTGACAAATTCCGGG
>JBHHUC010000051.1:0-16170 GCA_046861395.1 Fidelibacterota bacterium | reverse complement strand
ACTGAACGGCACTGGACGGTCCAGCCTCCTCAATGCGCTGACCTCGTTCATTCATGATAGCACGCACTTTCCCGCCATAATCGCTGCAAATAAATGGATCACCGACGCGCAGGGTTCCTTTTTGAATCAGAACCGTGGCCACGGGGCCATGCCCCTTATCCAGACGCGAGTCAATGACCGTGCCACGGGCAAGTGTATCCCGGTTGGCTTTCAACTCCAATAATTCCGCTTCCATCAGAATGGCGTTCATCAGATCTTCAATTCCGTCACCGGTTTTTGCCGATACGGGAATGGATTGCACTTTCCCACCCCAATCTTCCACCAGAACGTTATGCTCTGATAATTCCCGCTTAACCTTATCCGGATCTGCACCGGGCTTATCCATTTTATTGATGGCTACAACCATGGGGACATTCGCGGCGCGGGCGTGGTCAATTGCTTCAATGGTCTGAGGCATTACCGCATCATCGGCGGCAACGACCAATACAACAATATCTGTTACCTGAGCACCCCGGGCCCGCATGGCCGTAAAGGCTTCATGCCCTGGTGTATCCAAGAAGGTAATGGATTTACCATCCTCAAGCTCCACCTTGTAGGCTCCGATATGCTGGGTAATTCCACCGGATTCGCCACCAACTACGTTGGTTTTGCGGATAAAGTCCAGCAAGGACGTTTTACCATGATCCACATGACCCATAATTGTAACGACAGGAGCGCGGGCCTGGGCATTTTCTATATCTTCTTCCGATTCTTCCAGGGAGAATAAGTCTTCACCCACATCGGTAATTTTTTCGGCTATATAGCCATATTCTTCCGCCAGTAGTTCAATGACTTCCCATTCAAGTCTCTGATTAATGGTAGCCAGAATTCCCAGGGAAAAACATTTCTGAATAATCTCACTGGAGGATACATTGAAATATTTAGATATTTCATCGACGCTGGAAAATTCAGCGATGGACATCTTTTTCAGTTCGTTTTCACCCAGAGGTTCTTCCAGGCTTTTCCGGTCTCGACGGTGTATTTTCCGTTTACTTTTCTTATCAAGCTTGGCCATAGTTTGACGTACCCTTTCCTGGGCCGTCTTGCTTACGGATTCATCCTCCTTGGTTTCCTTTCGTCGGCTCTGTTGCCGTTTCCCCTGGCCTACAGCCGTTTGGATCTCCGATAAGGATATTTTCCGTAATTTTTGTTTTTTGGATTTGACCTTTGCTGGCTTGTCAGCCCTGGCTTTCTCCTCCTTGGCCTTTTTACGCACTTCTTCTTCTCGTTTCCGGCGTTCTTCTTCCTCCCGCTTCTGAGCTACCGATAATTCCTTCTGCCGGGCTTCTTCTTCGGCACGACGTTTTTCCTCTTCTATGCGCTGCTTTTCTTCTTCCGCCTGACGCAGTTTTTGCTCCTCTTTTTCCCTATCTTCTATGGCGCGCTGTTCGTCCAGGGATAATAGTTTCAGGCGTTGTGGTCCGGCCTGGCGTTCCCGCCGCCGCGTATCATGGATTTCCCGTCGTACTTGTTCCTTGCGAAACCGGTCGACCCGTTCTTTATCCTTTGCAAATTCGACCAGAATAAGTTGATAAGTTGCCTCATCAACCGGAGACATATGGCTAGCTATTTCCACACCTTTATCTTTTAGGAACGATAAAATTTCCGTATGGGAAATATTGAGTTCCTTTGCAATCTGAAATACCCTTACAGGTCTCGCCATAGTTATGATCCCATTCTAATCTTGTTCAATTTCGGCCGCTTCTTTCCGGTCCGCTGATTCTACGAAGGCCTGAATCGCTGTATACAATTGTTCAATTTGAGTATCATCCATACCTTCTGCCGAGAGAAGCTTATCTTCGTCGGCCGCTAATACATCCGAAACAGTCGTAATCCCAATTTCCGCCAATCCGACAGCGATATTTTCTGGAATTCCGTCCACTGTGTCCAGAGTGGACTGATATTCCTGATTTCTTTTTTCATATTCATCAATACTGTAGGCATCGATGCGATATCCCGTTACCCGTGAAGCCAGGTTTACATTCATACCGCCCTTACCAATGGCCGTTTCCAGCTCTTCATCACGGAAAACGGCAATACAATATTTCTTTTCATCATCGATATACAGGTTCTCCGGCTTGGCTGGCGACAGAGCCCGTGAAATGAGAATCTCCGGCTGTTCGCTCCAGTTAACAATATCGATTTTTTCATTATCCAACTCCCGCACAACACCCTGGATACGACTGCCACGCATTCCCACACAAGCTCCCACCGGATCGATGCGACGATCATTGGAATAGACGATTATTTTAGCCCGTTCACCGGGATGACGTGCGATATTCCGGATTTCAATGATACCGTCTTCAATCTCCGGGACCTCCATTTCAAACAGTTTAAATAAAAAATGATTATCACTGCGTGAAATCACGATATCGGGTCCTTTGGCAGTAATTTCCACGGATTTGATGATCGCCCTGATGGTGTCACCGCGGCGGTAGCGTTCCGTGGGAATCTGCTCTTTTCGTGGTAGTCGCAATTCTGCGTGCTCAATATTGACAAAAACATTATCCCGCTGGACCTGATGCACGGTGCCAATCACAATCTCACCCACCCGTTGCGCATAATCATCATAAATATATTTCCGTTCCACATCCCGCAGCCGCTGGGCAAAGAATTGCTTGGCATGCGTAATAATTCGGCGGCCGAAAACACGGGGATCAACAACTTCGATATAGGAATCACCGATTTCCATATCGGTCAGAGTCGGATCCTTTTTCAATACGTCCGCCATGGTAATTTCAGTATTCGGATCCTCAACCGTTTCGACAATGGTTTTCTCAACATAGATTTCAATTTCGCCCTTGTCAAGGTTGACAATCACACTGCAATTGGACGAATCGCCCCGCTGTTTTTCGATGATATAGAGAAATAATTGCTCGATGATAGCACCAAGCTCTGAACGATCAACATTCTTTTCCCGCGCAATTTCTGAAAATACGTCAATGAGTTCTCTATTAATCAAGGTTGCTCCAACTTTATTTCAATGATATGATTACTTTTGCCACTTCAATATCCGGAAAGGAAATGGTCACCCGTTTTTTACCATTGATGGTAATCCCATCTTCATCGACAGCCTGCAAAACCCCTTCCAGGGTCTTCGTCTGCCCTTCCCGGGAAAATTTAACGAATAATTTTCGTCCAATATTCTTTTGATACTGGAAAGGCAGCACCAGAGGCGCTGTAATCCCCGGTGATGATACCTCCAGTCCATATTGGTCGGAATAATATTTCGGAATGACTTCCGATTCATTGATTCTACGCGATATCCGCGTCGTATCATTCAGGGATACACCGTTCTCACTATCGATAATGAGTTTTACCATTTGGGCATGGGAATCCTCTTTGACCTCCAAGAGGACAAATTCATTACCGATAATGGCCTGAAACTCTTTTTTTATTCGTTCCATCATTGTATAGAAACGAAAAGTGGGTTTCGCACCCACTTTTCAGCCTAAAAATTAGTTGTTTTTATTTAAATTTACAATACCAATGCTGCCATTAACCGGAAAACTTTCCCGCCAGTTCCTGTGCCCGGGATTCAATCCCCTTGTCTATCTCCGGGTCTTCCAAAACGATATCGAGGTAGCGCCGGGCTTCTTCCGACCTATTCTGCGCATATAGCAATTCCGATAAATCCAGCTGATATATATGCTTCAATTCGGGGTCTTCCGTCAATTCAATAGCTTCCGTTAAATGCTTTTCCGCCATGGCATTATCGTTGACCTTTAGGTAGAGTCGGGCCAATTCATGATGGGCATTCCCCAGCAATAAATTGAACTGTTTGCGATCCTTGACAAAGGCTTCAAAGGCATCGATCGCTGCTTGCGGGTCTTCGTTATCCTTCCGCAGCAATCCGAGGTAGTAATACCCGGTTATTCCCCGCGGCGTGTTGCCGTATTCATCCACCAGTAGTTCAAACTGGAATTCGGCATTTTCATAATCATGGGAATCCCAGGCCAGGACGGCCCGGCCGAACAAGGCATCCGCTTCCACCCGTTTCGTTGTCGTGCGATTTACGAAAAAGATTATGGCGACAATTCCAATCACCAGGATGGTACCATAGCGATAATAGGTATTCTTATGTGTATTCCAGTGAGATTGTATATTGGCAATTGATTCCAATAATGGATCTTTCTTGATTTCCTGTCTGGCAATCTTGCGTTTCGGTTTTAACATCATATCTCCAATCGTTAAGTGTAGGCTCGGCAGGAATCGAACCTGCATCAAAGGATTAGGAATCCTCTATTCTATCCATTGAACTACGAGCCCAAAAAGACGGCGAAGATTACAGCTTTACTTTTTCCTTCTACAAGGTTGATTTCGCTTCGTTCAGCTGGATGTTATTCTATGTGGTCCGCCGGTTTTGATTCCTCCTTATACCTTTCAACTTCCGACGCCGTTTGCCAGATGGCAATACAAAGAGCGTTGGGGAATCGTGTTTTATCCCGGATGATATCAACCGATGAAGCGGCAATTTCAGCCACGGTGTTGAAATGGGTGAAAAGCGTCTTCAACCGGGCCGGTCCCATTCCCGGCAAAGAGCTGAACACCGAGCGGGTCATGGTCCGGGATCGTTTATCACGCTGGAAGGTAACGGCAAACCGATGGGCTTCATCGCGAACCTGTTGCAGGAGCCTAAGTCCCGCCGAGCGGCGCGATATGGATTGGGGCGCACTGTGTCCCGGCAGAAAAACTTCTTCCAGACGCTTGGCCAGTCCGATGGTGGCGATATAATCAAGTCCTAATGATCTCAAGGCCGACACGGCCATGGAGAGTTGACCCTTTCCCCCGTCGATTAATACTAGATCGGGGAATGGTGCTCCTTCCTCCTGAACCCTTTTATAACGCCGGTAAACCGCCTCCCGGATGGACGCATAGTCATCAATCCCCTTCACGGATTTAATATTAAATTTCCGGTATTCACTTTTTCGTGGTTTTCCATCAATAAAACACACCAGTGAAGCCACCGTGTCAGTGCCACCCAAATGCGAAATATCAAATGCTTCAATCCGCCGGGGAGGGACTTCCAGCTGGAGATCATCCTGTAATTGTTTTACCGCCCCGGTGATGAGGTCACGGCGTTTCTTCCGGTTTAACAACCATTCACCCAGTAACAGTTTTGCATTCTGTTCGGCGATTCGGATTTCACGGGCTTTTTCGCCCCGTTGCGGCCGGTGAATATTCACGGCTCCGCCCCGCTTGGCCCGGAGAAATTTTTGAATTGCATCACGATCCTCCGGTTCTTCGGGAACCAGAATCGTAGCAGGAACAAAATCTGTTTCGTAATAAAATTGAAGCATGACCGTTTTTAATGTAACCGTCTGGTCTTCATCCAATCCTTCCAGTGATATTTGTTCCCGGCTGAAGATTCGTCCCTGCCGGATGCGAACCACGGCCATGATCCCAATCGTTTCTTCTTGAGCCAAGGCAAAAACATCCCGATCCTCAAAATTGGCCTGAACCTTGCTTTGCCGTTCGGTAAAACTGCGAATGGCCTGTAGCTGGTCCCGCAGGATGGCCGCATCCTCGAAACGTTGATCCTGGCTTGCTTTCAGCATTAATTCCTTCAAATATTCTTCCGTAGTGCCAGTTTGGCCCTGTAAAAACAGAGATACACGTTTTATCATGGCTTGATAGTCTTTTTCAGAAATCAATCCTTCACACGGACCATCACACTTTTTTATGTGATAGTCAAGACAGATTCTGGTCTTTCCAGCGGCAATCGATTCTTCGTCAATACGATAACTGCAACTGCGTATGGGAAATACCTTATGCAGTGCCTTCAGTGTCTGTCGTAAAATGAATACGTTGGTATAGGGGCCAAAATATTTTGAGCCGTCACGTATGATTGTCCGGGTCAGAAACACCTTCGGGTATGGCTCCCGGGTTATGCGGATAAACGGAAAAGATTTATCATCTTTGAGACTGATATTATATTTCGGTTTATGTTTGCGAATCAGATTGGCTTCTGTCAGTAAGGCCTCTACCTCACTACCGACCACGATCCATTCCAGAGCATGTATCCGGCGGATGAGCGACAGATTCTTTGGTGTCTGATACTTGTTTTTCTGAAAATAGGAACGGACTCTGTTCTTCAGATTTTTCGCCTTTCCGATATAGAGAATGGTGCCGTTTTCATCGAAAAACTGGTAAATCCCGGGCCGACCGGGAATATGTCTTAAAAATTCTTTTTTCTTATCGATGATCATATGTTTCTATTAGTAACATGAGGGATTCCCATTGCAAGGGCCGGATTATCGTAAATTCGCGCCCAAATCACATGGAAAAAATAACGCATATCCTCGTTCATTACGCAGAAATTGGTCTCAAAGGTCAAAATCGTGCCTATTTCGAACGAAAATTAAAAGACAATATTAAACTCCAGGCACGGACTTTCTGTCCCGGTGCCCTGGAAAAAATAGAACGACTGCAAGGTCGTTTATTATTGACCGTATCTCAGGAACAGCCCGATTATGCCGTTGCCCTGACATCTGTCCTGAAGAATGTGCCGGGGATCGCCTATTTCGCACCGGCTATGACAACCGAACCTGATTTGAATGGCATTACCGATGATGTCATCAACCTGGTGCAATCATTGAAACCCAGCTCATTCCGGATTACCGCCCGGAAAACATATTCTCCCTTTCCCCATTCCAAACAGCATCTTCATAATGTTATAGGGGCTCGTATAAACGAAACCTTCGGCTGGCCGGTTAATCTCACCACTCCGGATTTGAATATTCACATTGACTTTGTCAGGTCTCAGGTATTTATCTATCTCAATAAAATACCTGGCATTGGCGGATTGCCCATCGGGTCCTCCGCTCCGGGCGTTGTCATGCTTTCCGGTGGAATTGATTCTCCTGTAGCCGCTTTCTACGCTCTCAAACGCGGCATGGTTTTAACTTATCTCCATTTTCATTCCGTTCCCCATGTTTCACCGGCTTCCATCGATAAAGTAAAACGCATGGCAGGTGTCCTTACGAAGTTCCAACCTCGGGCCATGCTCTATTTGATTGAGTTCGCTCCCATTCAAAATGAAATCTTTGCTCAATGTGATCCCAAATATCTTGTCCTGCTTTACCGGCGCTTCATGGTACGAATTGCGAATGCCATTGCCATCGACCGCCACGCCAGAGCCCTGATAACAGGAGAATCCTTAGGACAGGTGGCGTCGCAAACCATTGAAAATATCACCGTCGTCAATGAAATATCGGAATTGCCCATCCTGCGTCCGGTTATCGGATTTGATAAACAAGAAATTATAACGGTGGCAAAACAGATCGGGACTTTCGATATATCCGTTGAACCTCATCAGGATTGCTGTACCTTATTTGTCCCCGATCATCCGGCTACCAAGGCACGCAGCATTGATCTTGCCCGGGAAGAAAGCAAACTTGCCATCGATTCATTGATTCAAAAAGCCATTGAATCGGCGGAAATCGTTAAGCTATAAGCGGTTTTCCAACCGAATATGGACTTTCCCTTCACCGGGAGCCCGCAAATCTACTATCCCGTAACTGATGGAGATCAACACGGACTTTGAAACCTGCTGATAGCCAAAACCCGTTCCGTATTTCCAGTCCGGATTAGCTACATTGAAACCGAAATCAGTAAAATAATACAGACGTGAATGTGACCTGCGATAGCCTAGTTCGGCCGATAACAGCAGTAGGTCGGTCGTCTTGAATAAATCGTCACTGTACCCTCTCAGCGTCGTACTTCCTCCGTAATAGACATAATCACTCGGCGGAACTTTATCTCCGAATGTTTCTCGCAAATAATACCTAAGATAGGAACTGGTAACAATATTTGCGGAGAGGGGGTAATGAAACATCGCACCGAAATCCAGTTTAACTGTCCGTGCCGTTACTGATGATTTCTGTTTTCCAGCTCGGATATCCCCGTCCAGAGATATGCCGTTCCGCGGCAGCCAGCGATCATCCTGTTTCAACCAGGAAAACCCCAACGTCAGGAGCGACTCTTCCATCCCCCGAATGCCCTCTACTTTCCCCCGCTCCGTTGCTAGCATTCGGGCCCGAGAAAAGCCCATTTTAATTTGATATCCCCTTCCGCTCTGTAGGATTCCGTCTGTCCGGGTTCTGGTCGTAATATAATTTTCATCACGATATTCCTGATCCGCGGTAAAGGATAGACCGATGGGAATCCCCACGGGATACGGTTCATCATAGGTGAAGTGCAATAATCGTGAGGTGGAATTAGGCTGTTTCCAGAATAATGATATCCGGTTGGCCGTTCCCCAGGTATTCTCCAGATGAATTGTCAATTCACCATTTACCTTGATTTTTCCATTCTCCCGGCCGGTATTGATAAAGCCAGAAAATGTATTGAGAAATTGAGGGACAATATCCAAACGAGCTGCCAGACGACCATCCCTTGTCAGTCCAAAGGCAATGATACTGCTGTCTTTGAGAAAGGAATGTCGTCTGAGAATATCTGATAATACTTGCTCTGCTGCATCTTGCGAAGTCTTGAGATAGAGGCTCTGAAACAATTTCTCCTGGACCCTGGGTTTCATCGTTGAATCGGAGAAAACCAATGTATCAATTTGCTTCGGTATTGTTACGGATTGATAATACAGACTGTCACCTGAAATGGTGGTCAACATGAATGATGTTCCGAATTCTGCCTCATCGGCTAAGCGGAGACGGAGGGTATCTGCCACGGAAACATCCGCTTCGGGTAAGATAATCCGGTTGGAATTCTGCCCCAATGCTACTACAATCAGGAAAGGAATGATCCGTTTAAAAATAGGCACGCAATTCTCCGTTCATGGCCACGAAATTATTGTAACGCGAATTATCGATATACGACAGATAAATATTGAGCGTCAGTTTATCGGTCATTTTTGTTTCTACCGATCCCTGAAATCGTACTGAATAGCCTACGGGTAACCCACGGTTTGCTTCCGGCGGTATAGTTCCCGTTCCCTGTGTCAGAGCAGCATCCGTAATGTTTAGGGCGATTTGGAGTCGTGTATTATTTTTATAGAAATAGACGTACTCCAATTCCATGGCGCTAAAGGTCACATGGAAAGTTCCCTGACTTCGTTGCCCTTCATCGAATCCTTTCAGGATATTTCCCTTGAATCGGTGTTTGGACACAGATGACCAAACAGGTCCCATAGCGAACCACCAGCCGTTATTTTTACGCTCCCTCATGGAACTAATTGTTGAAAATGTCCTATCCCAATGCCGATTACCCGTCGCTTCTACCTGCCAGTGACCGGAAAGTGGTTCTAGCCATTGTAAATTGAATTCATCCGACTGTTTCATATCAGCGCCACGGGGATCGGTGCCAACCAGATCCCGGTTTCGGGTAGACTTTATCTTGATATTGCGCTCCTTTACCGCTGATCGATAATAGAGATCAATCCTCTGATAACGACGGGCCCTATCAATATCTTCCGCTTCGAAAAATTGAGGATTGAGACGAGCCAAATTATAGGGTAATGAACCAGTGTAAATGGATTTCAACTCCAATATTGTTTCAAAAGGTTTCAACCATGGCAATTTTGTTTTTCGTCCCGTAAAACGAATCCGTACCAGTGATTCACCGTCACGGACTGACTTACGCTGACCGATATAGGCCGTTTGAGCGATATAGGCGCCGTTTGGATCCGGAATATATTCCTGATAAATCGGATCAAAGCGATAGTGCCCAAAACCGGTGCCAACCGAATCATAGATAATCACTTTTTGTTCGGCGAAGGTCCGCTCCGACCGCAGGTTGATATCCAGTCTTACAGGCGCCTGCCGTCGGGAATAGCGGGCATTGATTTGCCCCAGTAATACATTAACATCTTCGGCTTTAGCCGTCCGGTTATCCAGGAGTCGTTTTCGTAATTTGACAAACCCGGACCAACCATCGGACGTTCTGCGCGTAAAATTCAATTCCTGAAACAATCCGCTTGATTTCAGTTGGCGGCTCCCGGCCTCATGCGTGTAATCGTTCCGCTTTCCAATGCTGATCTTGCCACCATTTTTCCCCTTTTCATAGATCATTCCACCTGTAATCCATTCATAACCAGTTGCGGATTCATCATCTTCAGCGGTAAAAGAAAAGATGGGATGAAGATAACCGGGAAGTACAGTCAGGGATGCAAAGTATTGTTGAAACAATGTTTGATGATCATTGACCCTGTTGGTTCTGAGAGAAAAGGATGGAATCCAATAAGTTGTCAATTCCGATTTAGCATAGACCCTGTCCCGCCGGCGATTATTCATGTCATAAACGGATTTACCTGCTTCCAGCCTGAAAATATTATCTCGGACAAGTTGCAGATTACCATCCAATATTTGTTCATTGCCATGGATGGTGTAAGTGTTCCAGGTCCGCTGATAAAACACATCACGATCCAGCGCCAGAACATGAAATGTGGAATCCTGGCGGCGATACGCTAACGAATATCCTGCTTTCCAAGAGCCAATGGCGGGAATATCTGTACCGGATACCCGGGCCTGAAACCCTGTACCGTTGTTATCGGCGGCGTCGCGGTCCGAAAGAGTATTCTGATCAAAACCAGACACTGCCAATTCCGATGCTATGCTCATATAGCGGTTTATCCGGGAGTTACCAGTCAACTGAAACATAATTTCAGACTGAGGTGCCTGGAGTAGCCGTCCCGGGGAGTAAAGATCAGAGTAAATATTGCGATCTTCCGGCATAACGTATTCAAAATATAATTGTCCTTCCGGGCTGACCCTTTTGATATAGCTACCCTGTTGACCGTCGGAATAAAATGACACTTTGTATTTCATTGATGATGTGTTCAAAGGATCATAGATATAGATTCCGTTTTCCAGAATATATCTGCCATTACTGTCGGCAATGGCGTCGGTAATTAGAAACGGCTCATCACCCGACAATGTAAGTGAATCGACGGCCCATTGCGGTAACTGCGAATGCGTCCTGGAAAACACATCCTGTTCCCGAAACCATCCTACACCCATCTCGGACCGGTCACCGTGGTAGTGAATCGTTGCAGCATTACTATTCTTGGTATAAGCATAATCCGAATATTGGTATTCCATATATATTTCTGAATCAAAATGGATCAGATGCGATGGATTGAACGTGACTTCTCCGCGGGAATAATCGATAATATAATCCAGATTCTCTCCCCGTTGTAACAACGTACCATTAAGATAGATTTTCTCCGTTCCGGCCTGGACAACGATATCACGGTTCCCCTCACGTGAAGTAAGAAAATATGGTCCCTGTCGTCCGTCCTCCCCCTGAACAAGTAACGTATGGTATTCCCCCTGATTGCCCCCTATCATCCCTTCCGCCATCCAAGAATCATTTGCATAGGAATAACTCAGGCCGGTCACCTTACGCTGTAAGGTAAGATATGATCCCTCCTGCAAGCGAAAGTCCAGGTCACCGGCTTCGATGGAATAATTCGGGGCCGTTACTGTAATCAGCACCTTGTCAATCTCATCCAGTGCCTGGGTATTCCCTTCCGGCTGTATTGGTATATCCTGGTCAGATAAAATACCATTAATAAATAAATTCTGGCTCAGTTGTCCCTGAATCTGGAATTGAAGTCCACCGGAAAAATCAGAGCCACTGATAGGAGAGAATCCAATACTCCTGAAAAAGGTTCCACTGGAGACAAGAGGTGGCGTTTCCTGCTTCATGGCTGATCGTACCGCAACCGCGCCGGTTTGAATTGAATCGGTAATCACAGGCAGCAAGGTATAAAACGGTCCGACCTGAACGGGAACATCAAGCCACTCATAATACGCAATCAATTGTTTGGCATTGGGCGGAACGGAATCCAATTCGATCGTACCCGCGACGTCGTTTACCGTAAAACGATCGAACCAGCGCCCGTCAACAAATAATTGAACGGACTGTTTCCGAACGGGGTGATGGCTTAATACATAAGAGAGCCGATCCGGGTCCAGAGCAATGGTATCACGGATGGCCGGGACTTGTGCAAATCCCATTTCCATAACGATTAACCACACGCCGATCAGGAAAAAATTATTCAACAAAAAATAATATTTCATGCTCCGTCAGAATAATCATTTTCCCGGAGGATAATGACAGATCAATGATTTTGCGGTTATTCAATGGCAAGGTCCCGTCCCCGCCTTTGAGGACATGATATTGCCCTTCGCGATTGAGAATAATCCAGCTCCTTCCTTGCGGCAGAATGAATTCAGCCTCCTCCAAATACGTGACAACCTGCATCAATTTTTTCCCGATCGAAGAATAGATTGTAACTATCTGTCCGTCGCAGGAAAGGGTAGCCAATTCTCCCGCCCGATTGCCTGACAAGGCAGCAATACATAGCGGACTGTTTTCAAGTGCCAGATCAATGAAGGGCGTCTCATCCCAATATTTTGTATACCGACGAAATATCGTGGTCTGATCATAGGAGTAAACAGCAATTTCATTGACTACCTCCGTCATCATTGTCGGAGTTAGGTTGGGCCGTTTGTCATTTGAAATCCAATTTAAATTTCGATCCAGCCATACCAGTGCATCTCCGGAGTAATCAGCAATGATCACTTGTGTATTTTTCACAAGGATGTCCACCGGTTCGGCTAAACCACCCTGATCCAGTCCAATGCCACCAAAAGTGTGGAGAATCTCGCCGGTGGCTGAGCTGTGGATACATTGCCCTGTTTCCCGATCCAGTAAATACAATTCGCCCAGAACATTTGCAGCGATGTAGTCCCATTGTTCCACCGATTCCCATTCCGGGACGGGGATTACGGATTCTAGTTCAAATGATAAGGATTGTCCGTATAGCTGGACGGAGATGAGGGTAAGAAGCAGTTTCCCGATATCAATTTTGAATCGATTCACCAGATTTGAACGGATGATACAGAAAATAGATTCCGATAGAAATCATAAAAATAGAAATAATCTGTGCTCCGGAAAGTCCGGCAATATATTTGGGGTTGGTGCGAATAAATTCAATCAGAAAGCGTTCCGCTCCTGCCAGGATCAGGTAGGTGAAAAATAACTGTCCGGCATGGAGTATATTCTTGCGCCGGGACCAGAGGAAAGAAAAGATTATCAGGGCCAGACCGAATTCATAAAGCTGGGTGGGATGAACGGGAATGACTCCCTGGGTAAAGCCGTCGAGATTAATCCAGGGATAATAGCGGTCAAATATGGCATAGGTTGTCGGTGGCAGACCGTTTTCAAAGGGTACGCCCCAGGGAAGTTTGGTCGGCAAACCGTAATCGTCGCCTACCAGAAAACAACCGATACGACCGATTCCGTACCCCAACATCAACAAGGGGGCGACAATATCACCGAAATGTAACCAGGAAAAATTATTTTTCCGGATGACATAGGTTACGCCAAGTGTCCCACCGATGAGACCACCGTAGAAGACCAAACCGGCTCCGCTGAAAATCATTCCGATGGGATCCGCCACGACCCGGCCGAAGTTTTCCAATAAATAATATATCTTGGCCCCCAGAATGCCACCCAATGCAGCGGCAAAAACAATATCCGATGCAATCTTGTTGTCATAACCCAGGCGTTTCATCTCCCGGTCCAATAAATAGAAGCAGGTATAGAAGGCAATCACCAGCAACAATCCAAAGGAATGGATTGTCAGCGGACCTATTTTGAAGATGGTGGGATACATTTACAGTTTCGTACCGCACTGGTGGCAGAATTTGGCACTGGCCTGGACCGCTGTTCCGCACTGGGGACAGAAGTTTTTCCCAGTCGGCGTTGTAGCACGGGAAACGGCACCGGATTGATTGTAATTCCGGATAAATACGATCGCGATCGCCAGGAATACCACGAAGAGAACAATCAACGGCTCCCAGATGGGTAAATGATGACGTTGGGGAGCTTCCTTAGCATTAGACGGCGTCTGCTGTTGTGTCCCCCCTTCACTGAGCATTCGTTTTAATATTTCCATGCTAGTTTCATTGGTGGGATTCCGATATCGTACACGGACGGTAAACGGCTTTCCGGGAGCCAAGTCATGTACATGGTACCGATAAAATTTCATGCCGTGCTGATCACTAATCGTTTCAAATCCTTCCTGGTCAATTTCGAAATTCTGAGATGCGGACGGTTCCTGAACCAGAAAATGGGTTTTAGCCGGTGTATTATTCACTTTGAAGGAAAACGAAAAGTCGCGTTCCTCTTCATGGGGATTAAAGGGCATGAAGAAAACAAACACATGGAATTCCTTTTTATCGGTATGAACCGTAACCCAGCTTTCACCATTTCGATCCTCCGCCGGGAGAGATTCCATATTGTTGGCCCGGTCGCTTTCATCCAGAATGAGGAAAATGGAATCGGCGTTGGACGGAACCATGAAACTATAGGTTGCATTTGCTTCCTGAGCTACAAACGTGCCGGCATACTCGACCATGACACCCGGATAATAATATTCTGGATAGACAACAATATTCAACTCTTCCACGTCTGAGGCCTGGAGCAGGGACACGATTGTCAGCAAGGGTAAAAAGATGAATGTTTTCATAGAACCTTCAGGATGATTATTTAAGGTAGAAAAGTTACGGTTTATTGCGTTCCCGGAGAATGGAATTCTAAACGAAAATCAACCCATTATTGTTCCCGGATAAGTTCACGTGTCATCAATTGCTGTACGGCAACGATTGGGTTATGTTCATGAAATAATACGTTGTAAATGGCCGAACTAATGGGCATCTCCACCTGGTATTTTTCAATCAATTGATGAATGGATCTCGCCGTTTTCACACCTTCGGCAACCATTGTCATTTTTCCCAGCACCGAATCCAGCGAATCACCCTTACCGATTGCCTCACCTACAAACCGGTTTCGACTGTGTTTGCTTAGACAGGTTGCAATTAGGTCACCAATGCCGCTGAGTCCGAAAAATGTTTCACGTCGGGCACCCATGGCTTCTCCCAGACGGGTCATTTCCGTAATTCCACGGGTCAGCAATGCCGCTTTTGTGTTATCTCCATACCCGATACCATCACAGATACCGGCGGCAATTGCGATGACATTTTTTAATGAGCCGCCAAGCTCAACGCCCATAATATCGTCATTTGTGTAAATCCGTAAAAGAGGATTGGCAAATACCTTCTGGACCCGCTCAGCCGTTGCGATACTTTTGCTGGCCGAGACCAG
Organism: Fidelibacterota bacterium; assembly: GCA_046861395.1. GTDB lineage: Bacteria > Fidelibacterota > Marinisomatia > Marinisomatales > JABMOV01 > JBHHUC01. Next base: position 1,002 of record JBHHUC010000051.1, on the reverse strand, counting down.
CGTTGTCGGCAATTCCAAGGCCACTTCTTCCGCATGGCTGGGACCATAGAGGGTCACGATGCGATCATAGGGTATATGACCGACTTCATTGATTACCTGACTCATGGTCAGCAGAGAATCATTTTCAATCCCCTTGGCCAGATTGACCAGAATGGCATCGGCCTTCAGCCAGGAAACAATATCTGGCAGGATGATCCGCACAATATGGGAAGGAACGGCAATGACAATGAATTCACGTTGGGCAACCACGGCTTCCATTTCACAGGAAAATTCGATATTGTCTTCAAACTTCAGCTCGTCTAGGAGAAAATGTCGCCGTGTCCGTTTTACCATTTCCAGTTCGTCCGGAAATTTATGCCAGATCGCAACGTCATGCCCCTGTTTCGCCAGACTCTGCCCGATGGCACCGCCCCAGGTGCCACACCCGATTATTCCGATCGTTGCCATGGTTGCTTATACGTCTTCGTATATACTCGCAATCACATCAGCGTATTTCTTTTCAACGACTTTACGCTTGACGGACAGCTTCGGCGTTAATTCACCCGTTTCAATGGACCACTGATCAGTCAGAAGTTTGAACTTCTTAATCCGCTCATAGCGGGAAAATCTGGCCATGGCTTCATTGACAATGCCTTCATAAAAGGCCTGAACCTTTTCATGATTAACCAGCGCTTCCCTGTCATCGGTCGGAATGCCGTTTTCCTGGGCCCATTCCTCCAGAGCTTCAAAAGCGGGAACGATGATGGCGGAAACGAATTTCTGCGCATCTCCCACGACCAGGGAACTGTCAATGTATTTATGCGATCCCAGGATGATTTCCATCGGGGCCGGTGCAATGTTTTTTCCACCGCTGGTGACCAGTAAATTTTTCTTACGGTCCGTGATACGAAGATAATGATCTTCGTCAAATTCGCCGATATCTCCGGTATGGAACCAGCCGTCTTCATCGATGGCTTCTCTGGTAGCCTCTTCGTTATTATAATACCCCTTCATAACGTTGGG
>JBHHUC010000109.1:0-3971 GCA_046861395.1 Fidelibacterota bacterium | reverse complement strand
CTCTTTGGTTCTCTTTATGCATTATGCACTGAGTCGTAATGCAGATTTAATTATTTTAGATGATCCAATTTCATCCTTCGATGATAATAAAAATTACGCCATTATTAATAGGCTTTTCAATAATCGATGTGGTTCAATGCGTATTCCGGTGAAACCTGCCACTGATTCCGGTTGAAGGTTTACCACTGAATCTCTTTTTTATCCTCGTTGATTTTAATAATGCCTGATGGCAGTTTTCATCCGGAATTATTTTTTATTTTCTTTCTCATCGACTCTCCTTTGAGATCGATTTTAATAGAATTATGCACCAGCCTGTCGCATATTGCATCTGCAATGGTCGGACTGGCAATGACGTCGTGCCACTTTGTTACCGGAAATTGCGAAGTGATAATCGTTGACTTGTCGCCATATCGATCTTCCAATATTTCCAATAAGATCAATTTACTTTGTTGATCCATCGGATGCAAACCAAAATCATCGAGAATAATCAAATTCTGGTTTTGAATTTTTTTCAGTTCTTTGATATAGGTCCCATCCGCTTTGGCAAATTTGAGTTTTGAAAAAAGCTTCATGCTGCTGCGATAAAAGACCTTAAATCCATTGATACAAGCCAACTGCCCGAATGCACAGGCAAGATAACTTTTGCCGACCCCGGTGGAACCGGTGATGAGAATATTTTCTCCTTTTTTGATCCAGTCACAAGTAGAAAGCCGCAGACAGATATTTTTGTCGAGATTTCTTTTTTGGACAAAATCAATGTGTTCAAAAGAAGCCTGATGGCGAAAACCGGCCGCCTTTATCAAACGAGTCAGTCGGCGATTGGTGCGGTCTTCCCACTCGGCGTCGACCAGGTGAGCAATGAGTTCATCCGTGGTGAAGTTGTGCGCAAAGCCGGTTTCCATCGTTGCCCGGAAAGCATGGCGCATACCGTGGAGCTTCATCTCGCTCATTTTTTTAAATGTTGCTTCATTGGCCATGATTGTTCTCCTGCCCGAAGTAGCGGCTTCCTCTGATATTTTCGTGTTGCGGAGCCTGTTCAAAAAGGTCGTTCTGATATTCTTCCAGTCTGTTTTCTAAAATATTTTTAATGCCTTTATAAGAAAAATTCTGAAAACTGACAGCCCGGCCGCAGGCTTTATTCAACCGGTCTTTGTCGAATTTCTTTTCCAGATTGAGAATGCCCATACAGGTTTTGAAGGCCTGCTCGGGGTGCTGCCGCCGCGCCAGGACATGCTCGATAACCGTGCGTACATCGTCACCGAGATGCTGTGCCCATTTAATAAATTTCTGCGGATTCCAGTCGCTGACAAAGCGGTGCTGTGCGGGCATGTGCTCTTTGATTGTCGTATAACCGTTGGCTTTGCGGTCTCTTTTGTGAAAGGCGATTCGCCGGTTTTTATAAAAAAGTTCAATGACTGATTCGGTGTAGATCATCCGGATTTGAGAGCCTCGATAGCGATAGGGCACACTGTAATAATGTTTGTCTTCGCTGAAGTAGACATGGTAATTGAACTGGGCTTTCAGCAATTTGAAATGCCGGGTAGCATACTTTTCCTGCGGCAGCGGACGGAGTTCCTTTTTTTCAATATCATCGAACAATTCCTTGCGGGAAGCTTTCAGTTTTTGCATGGGTTTGTTATTGTACTTCTTCAATTCTTCGATGATCGCTTCATTGAGTTCTTTAAGGGAATAGAAAATTCGATTTCTGAGCACCGCAAATATCCAGGCATAAACGATTTTCACCGCGCCTTCCACCAGCGCTTTGTCTTTGGGATGGTGTGGTCTGGCCGGCAGGATTGTGGTTTGATAGTGGCGGGCAAAATCCTGATATTCGGGATTGATATCAGGTTCATACTTGTTGCCGCTGGTGACCGCCGACTTCAGGCAATCGGGCACAATCGCCCCGGGCACACCACCGAAATAGTGTAAGGTATTGCGGTTGACGGCAATCCAGTCGTCTTTTCTCTGCGTCGGCACGGCTTCAACATAAGTGAGCTGGCTTGCTCCGAGAACAGCGACGAAGACTTCCATTTCTTTGATTTTGCCGGTTTTCAGATCGACAACCGAGAGCTTTTTACCGGTGAAATCGACGAACATTTTGTCCCCCGCTTTGTGCGGCATATGCATGGTCAGCGCGGAGGTGTTGCGCCAAACCTGGTAATGATAGCAGAACTGGGTATAACTGTAGCCGGCCGGATGCTCTGCCAGATACTCCCGCCACAAAAGCTGCAATGTGACGCCGGGACGTTTGAGTTCTTTGGCGAAAGATTCGAATTGGGCACGAAGGATATCAAAGCGTTTGCAGCGGGATTGAGCGCCGCCTTCCAGTATCTCCAGGAGCGCGTCGTCATCCATCGCTTTGATTGCGGCGTAATCGAGCCCGGCGCGGTTGATATCATCGACGTATTGTTTGACAACCGGACGGGAAACATTGAGCGCCCGGGAAATGACGCGCTCGCTGAGTTGTGCTTCTTTTTTGAGTCGGATAATTTCACGTATCTTATCCATGGGGATTCTCCTCATTGGCATAGCTGTCTTCCTTCCATTTGTGAGCAAATGGAAGAAAATAGATAAATGAGGATAAATTCGGAGAAAAATATCTCGCAGCGAAACAATGAGTGTGGCAGGTTTCGTCCGGAGCAGGTGGCAGCTTTCAACCGGATTGGCCGGCAGCTTTCACCGGATTAGCTGGCAGGTTTGCGCCGGAATACGCAGTATTGTACGGGCCGTTATCTCCATGTTTATCACCGGATTCTATTTGTTCAATAATATTATATTCGAATAAATTACCAAATGGATATCTCGCATGTAAATCCAGGTCCCGGTCATCATAGGGGAAACCAGCAAAAGTAGAATACTGATCCCTTGAACAGTTAAATGTCCAGACGTTACAGTTAGCGCCACTACCAGCAACCATCGCATGGCGTAACTTTCTAAAAGCATTGTTTTCTATAAGGCAATTTGTAGTACCCGTAGAGAGTGAGACTCCGTATCCCCACCCTCCACTACCATACCCAAAAGCTTCATGGATATAACAACCAGAAATTTCTATATGAGCGGAACTATTGATACCGATATGGCTACGTGAAGCTTTATACGATTCCACACCCCTTACCCAGCAATTCACTGAGCGAGTAAATTGAATATTATAAACTGACTCAGTCCCTCCGGTAATTTGGAGTCGTTGAATCTTCAGGTTTTCGATACCAATATTCTGTACAGGTGTTATCTTCCGTACTTTTAAAGAATATTCTGGATTGGTCGAATCGATATAGTCCATATTGGCCACATCTTTGATTTCACCCCAGTCGTTTGAAACACCCTTCGCTTCGAGACGAGTAATTTGACCAACTATTTCTTTTTCAAAAGTAGATCCAGAAGGAGGATTATAATCAAATTGATACTTAATAAAATGCAGCCACTCGCCTATGTCTATATCACTCAAACCGCCTGATGGTGCATGAATGATCGAATCACCTTTGTTAAAATTTTGATTTAAGTCTGACCACACACCTGCTCCACCAGTCAAACTGAAACAAGGTGAAATATATAAAGATGCAGCAAAATTTAGAGTGGTTTTATCAGATCCCGCGCCTTGGAAGATAATATTTCTGTCATTTTCGGTTAATTGAATAGTATTATGCAGAAAATACGCTCCTGCTGGGAAATAGATAATCGCTAGCCCACCAGTGGGAATATGATTGCGTGCCTGACTTAAGGCTGTATCAATTTTTGCATCATCATTAGCTCCTGGCAAACAGTTAAAGTTGATGACCAATCTTGGTTGTAGATTGCTAAAGTCTGTCAATAAACCAGCTTGATTCCATCTTTCTTGGTATGCTACTGGAATGTGTCCGATACCGTTGTATAATGTTTGTGAATTTGCAGCTTGATTATTCACCATAAATTGAATAATAATCATTATTATTAAATGAAATGCTTTCATGTCAACTTCTCCTAATTAATTATTA
>JBHHUC010000050.1:0-16510 GCA_046861395.1 Fidelibacterota bacterium | reverse complement strand
AGACGACGGCCGTTTGACATTACATCTTCCATCTGGACTGAATAGCCGGCGGAACCCAATTTAAGTTTCAATGCTTTAGCGTTATTGAAATTACTGAAAGCACCGACCTGTACTACCCAGGGGCGATCTTTCCCATTGTCCACAGGAATAACGACTTTTCGGGTTTTTTGTTTATTCCTGGCGGTAGCGATTTTCTTTTTGGCTTCCTCTTTTTCAACTTTGACCAGATTCATTGGTACCTCGTATTTATCCATATCGATGCCGAACTCAGTGATATTTAACTTGGTATATTTATTTCCGAAATAGCGTAAATAATAACGGGCGCTATCTTCCTCCCCGGTGGCCAGATAACTGTTTACCATCAATGCCAACGATCGCTCCAGATGATGGGTTTCGGGATAGAGCATTGGAATAGAGCGAAACTGTTTACTGGCCTGGCTGTATAATCCCCGGGCATAAAGATATTCTCCCACTTTCATGCTCGCATCATCGGCATATTCGGAATGAGGATAGCTCTGAAATAATTCCTGGTACAGTTTAATTGCTTTTTCCCCTTCCACTTCCATCAGCGCTTTCAAATATAAAACACCGGGATGTTCCGGATATTTCATCTCAAGATTCGGAAGATTGGAAGCCACTTCATCTCGTTTACCTTCATCCAGTAGTTGCAAATACAATTCAATATTCTGCGCTTGAAGTAATACATTAAATAATATAACTATATGGAATAATAATAAATGATATCGACGCTTTTGAAATAAATATTTAAAGAATCTAATCATCCTGAACAGGTGTAGTGGATACATCATCGGCGGGAATTAATTCAATGATCTCATCAATATAGACGGCCAGTTCAGCCGGTGTTTTCCGGGACAGGTTCAATTTCAATTTCATCAACCGGGCATGAAGGGAATCTGGTTTTTTATTCAAAGCATTTTCAATTAATGCCAGGGCCGAATCCAGATCGCCTTTTTCCACCAGAACATTGGCCAATTTTGACAATGCTTCGAGATTATTGGCATCATGTTTCAAAATTCGACGGTAAAATTGCTCAATTTCGCTGAAACGTCCCAGATCAAACAGGGCCGATTCAATTTTACTGAATACATCCACCCCGTTGTTGGTAGTCCGTAAGGCGTATTTTTCCCAATGCTCAATAGCTTTGGTTAGATTTCTGTTTTGTTCGTAAATATCGCCGATATACCTATATGGTAGACTATAGTCCGGGGCCAGTTTACTGGCTTTCTGAAAGGCCGTGAGGGCTTGATTTATTTTTCCCGCACTCAGGAGTTCAAGCCCTTCATTTAATTGATATTTGGCCAACTGTTCCTTGTTGCTGATATTCTGTATTTTCTGACTCAGCCGAGCATATTGGGCGGCGGCGGCCCAGTTTCCTTTCTCTTCTTCCAGTTGAACCAGAAAATTCGTTGCCCAGAGATTGCGCCGTTGCATTTTAAGGATAATTTCCGCCTCCTCCTTCGCTCGGGGATAATCATTCACGGTTTTATAATCCAGGGCCAAAGATTTATGAATCTCCAGTTGCAGGGATTCGGGAAGATTGGGACGAACGGTTAGCGATTGATGAATTTTAATGGCCTGCTGTGGGGCCGTCTCCCTTAGAATATTTCCCAACTGTAAATAGGCGTTTATATGGTTCGAGTCCTGTTTAACAACGTCCCGCAACCGGTTGATGGCCACCCGCTTATTGCCCTTCAGCAATGCGTCCAGGGCTTCCGTATATAAATAATCTGTTTTCATATGGCGCGGACGGTTTCTCATGATGAGAAAATAGGTGGCGACACCACCACCTATCAGCGCGAGAATTAGCAGAATGAATTCAAAACTCAAGTTTTATTCCTCATCACCGTTAATATCATAGATTCCTTCGTCAATTGCCACATTCCGTAAATCTGATAATTCCTCTGATAAATCCTTAATTTTTCGCACTAATACCCTATTTTCAGTTTTTAGCGAAATCAAAGAGGCTATAGCGACCCCGTAGCCAATAATAATTCCGGCCGCGATGGCGCCCAGCATTATGATGGATAAATGCACATTCTCGTATGATTTGACCACCAGATCCACATTAGCCATATCATTGTTTTTCAATAAAAACAATAACAGCAATAAGATGAATGCCAACCCCAGTAATATTTTTACTAATCGCATAATATTGCTTCTTTCTCAATGATTTTTCCATGGAGACTGACGCCCCGGGCTTCATCGATGCGAACGGTGACGATATCCTTGATATCGGCCTTGTCTTTATCAAAGATAACCCATTTATTTGAATCCGTACGCCCGGCCCACTGTTGGGCTGAACGCTTACTCTCTTTTTCCACCAATATGTCCTGGTACGTTCCCACCAGCTTCTGATTCCGGTATAATGTATGTTCTTTCTGCAGTGTAATTAATTCTTCTAATCGCGATTGTTTAATCTTTTCCGGAACCTGGTCCGAATACTGAGCGGCCTTGGTCCATGGCCGCGGAGAATACTTGAATGTAAAGGCTGAATCGAACCTAACCTGATCCATAACCGCCAGGGTTTGTTGAAAATCAGCATCTGTTTCTCCTGGGAAACCAACGATGATATCGGTGCTGATGCCAACGCCCGGAAGTTTATTGCGGATCATATCAACCAGGCGCAAGAAATGATCACGGGTATATGTCCGGTTCATACGCCGTAATACTTTATCGGATCCGGCCTGGAGCGGAAAATGAATATAATTACAGAGATTCTTGTGTCCGGCCATGACATCCAGCATGGCTTCGGTGACATCACTGGGATGAGGTGAAGTAAAGCGAATCCGTTTTAGCCCAGGGACCTGTGCCACACGGTCCAGCAACTCCGGGAAGCGAAAATCCTGGAAGGAATAAGAATTGACATTTTGTCCCAGGAGGGTTATCTCAGCAAAACCAGCTTTCACTGCTTGCTCCGCTTCCTGGAGAATACTTTCCACCGAGCGGCTTCGCTCCCGGCCGCGGGTAAAAGGAACGATACAGAAGGAACAGAACTTATCGCACCCTCGCATTATGGAAATCCAGGCGTTAATTCCCTCCTTCCGACTGGGGAAAAGATCATCATACACTTCGAATCGTGATAAGGTAGTATCCACAATCTGAGTCTTGTCCTCCGTGCTGCGGTTCAGCATGTCGGGAAGGTTGCGATAGGAATCGGGACCAAGAACAATATCCACATAAGGTTTATTTGCCAATATATCGTCCTTGAGATGTTGTACCATGCAACCCAGGACACCTATGACGACTCCGGGATTTTGTTTTTTTATCCGATGAAATTCTCCCAGGCGGGAATGGACTTTGTCTTCGGCATGTTCACGAATAGCACAAGTATTTACGAAAATGGCCGATGCCTGATGGATGTCCTCTGACTTCTTATAACCATTTTCCGCAAGTAAACCGGCAATCAATTCACTATCGGCAACATTCATCTGACAGCCATAGGTTTCGATATAATAAGATTTATTCATAAAAGACTATTAAATCCTGGTATGGTATTTATTTGAAATATCCAGTAAAGAAGTAATCCAGGGGATCTTGCGGGGTGCCATAATAATGGACTTCATAATGCAGGTGGGGTCCACTGACCCGACCCGTGCGACCAGTTTTCCCGATCACATCACCACGACGTACTTTTTCACCTTTTTTCACATTAATCTTAGAAAGATGCAGAAACAATGTCTGATAACCGTAACCGTGATCGATTTTAATGTATTTACCATATCCGCCCCGAATTCGCGCTTCCTTGACCACCCCGTCTGCCGGAGCCAAAACAGGGGCTCCGTCTCCTACCGTAATATCCAAACCATGGTGGAATCGGCGTTTGCCATCCAGAGGGTCCTTGCGATAACCAAAATTAGAATTGAGATAACCGCCGATAACCGGACGAATGGATGGAATATGTTTCAGTTTCTCACTGTCGATTTTCACTTTGTCGTAGATGTCTTCATAACTGGCCAGCTCCAGTTTCACTTCACGGGACAATTGCTTGATATTGGATTCCAGATTGGATATTCGTGATTTAATGACCGGCAATTGATCGTCAAGTTCCGGGGATCGCTCCGCTGGAACACCACCGATACCCAAACTGCGTACATCCTGGTCAATGGGCGGCAAGTCGGCATAAGACCGGACGGCCTGATCCTTTTCCACAATTTCTTCCATACGGTTGTCCAGGTTTTCCACTTCGCCCTGGAGATAATTCAAGGTAGTGTAAATTGAACTGTATTCCGACTGAATTTCGCGAAGTTTATTATGATAAACCCATTGGGTGAAAACTTCTGCGGTAAAGAACAGAATGGCCCCGATAATGACTGTACTGAATCCCGCGATGGCAAATATCTGTGACAACGAGAAATGCCACTGCCGGACGCGGCGTTGGCTTTCGGATTGGAATATGAAGTTTTTTGGTCCGTATTTAGGCATAGATACACGTATCCATATAGACCACAGATTTTACTGATATAAGGTAGTATTTCCAAAAGCAATCATTGCACGGAAATGAACAATTATCGCGTAAACCGGCGATAAAATGAAATGGAATACGGACAGAGCCGGATTACATTCAGTTATCGTTAATCTTCTTCAGTCTTTTTCTCTTCGTCCTTTTCTTCCACCGTACTGACATCGGTTTCTATACTGGCTTCATCCTCTTCGATACCGCTTTCTTCCTTAATCGTTTGAATTTTTAGTTCTTTTTCATGAATCGCCTGTGTCAGACGATTTATCTCATCTGCGCTGCTCTTCAATGAATCTATATCATCTGCTTTTAAGGTATCGTTATCGGCAAAATGTTCAATGACTTTTTTACCGATCTTTTCATAAAGTTTCGACTGATCCCGCTGCAGCTGATGAATCTCCAGTTTAATTTTACTGATTCGGGTCAGTTCTTCCGTTTTAGCAACGGCAATCTTGCTGACTTCCTCTGCCTTTTCAACAGCAGCGGAACTCCAGTCTTTCATATTCTTTTTCAAATCTTCCCACAGTTTGGACATTCTTCTCTCCGGTTTTGATTATTGGCTGAAAATTAACATAAGTTTCGCATCAAACGTAAATAGTAAACGAAGGTTCCATCATACAGTGATATATTTATGATATTTATCACATTTACCATCATTATCATAATCAGCTATGCACCACTTTTCAGATAGGCCACCAGGCGCGTGCAAATTTCTACGGAAACACGTTTTTTCGCTTCCTGTGTTGCTGCACCGAGATGCGGAGTAAGGACAATATTTGGGCAGCGTGCCAGCCGTTCATAATTCTCCGGCGGTTCCGTACGAAATACATCCATTGCCGCACCGGCAATTTCATGCTTCATCAAGGCTTCGATCAGAGCCGTTTCATTTACAATTCTACCCCGGGCGCAATTAATAAGGTAAGCCGAAGACTTCATCGCCGCCAGGAAGGTTGCATCGACCAGATTCTCTGTCTCAGTTATCGCAGGGACGTGCAGTGTAATAATATCCGCTGTTTCTATAAGCAAATCCTTGGCTACCGGCTGGATATTTACTCCCGGTAGGTCAGTCACATTTACATAGGGATCATAACCGATGAGAGTCATTCCAAACGCCTGGGCTCGCTCTGCTACGGCCCTGCCGATTTTCCCCAGACCCACGATACCCAGCGTTTTGCCATAGCATTCATTTCCGATCAGCTGATGGCGATTCCATTGGCCACTGGCAATCATTTGATGTCCTGCCACCGTATGCCGCAAAAGAGTCAGAATCAATCCCATCACATGTTCTGCCACGGCGATGGTGTTCGCATCCGGCGTGTTGAGAACGGTAATTCCCCGTTCGGAAGCTGTCTTGGTATCGATATTGTCAAGCCCTACACCGGCCCGTCCGATGACTTTCAGCTGCTGGGCACGGGATAGATCGGCAGCTGTTATTGTCGTACCACTGCGCAATATCCAGCCATCAACGGAAGGTAATTCATTTTCATATTCCTCTTTCCGGATATCGGCATAATCGCGAATAGTATACCCGTTGCGGCGGAGAATTCCCAGTCCATCGGCATCTACAGGATCCGTAATCAATATTTTCAATGTTGATCGGCAGCGATTTTATTCAGAGCCGAACCATACTTAAACCATTCAATCTGCGCCTCATTGTAAGTATGATTGCAGATTATAGTATCAACGGAATTATCCCGGTGAGTGACGCGCAGGGTAAGCGGTTTCCCCGGAGTAAACTGGCTCAGGTCAAGGAAATCAAAGATATCATCTTCGGCAATAATGTCATAGTCTGCTTTATCCACAAACGTCAGGGCCAGCATGCCTTGTTTTTTCAGATTGGTTTCATGAATTCTGGCAAAGGATTTTACCAGAACCACCCGAACCCCAAGGTGTCGTGGTTCCATGGCTGCATGTTCCCGGCTTGAACCTTCCCCGTAATTTTCATCTCCGACAACAATGGTAGGGATTCCGGCCGCCTTATATTCTCGTTGAACGGCAGGTACAGACCCATATTCTCCGGTCAACTGGTTCTTTACCGTGTCGGTCTTACCATTGAAAGCATTCACGGCACCAATGAGAAGATTGTTGGAAATATTATCCAAGTGTCCACGATAACGCAACCAGGGACCGGCCATGGAAATGTGATCTGTTGTACATTTCCCTTTCGCCTTGATTAGTAATCGCATTCCCACAATATTTTTCCCGTCCCACGCGGGAAAGGGTTGCAGGAGCTGCAAACGATCCGAGTCTTCTTTGACAACAATTTCGATGTCAGAGCCATCTTCGGCCGGGGCCTTATATCCTGCATCCTCGACGGCAAACCCTTTTGGAGGCAATTCATACCCGCTGGGTTCATCCAGCCGGACTTCCTCTCCATCCTCATTATGTAATGTGTCTGTCAGAGGATTAAAGGTCATATCTCCGGCGATGGCCATGGCTGTTACCAGCTCCGGTGATGCCACAAAACCATGTGTATTGGGATTGCCGTCATTCCGCTTGGCAAAATTGCGATTAAAGGATGTAATGATGGCATTTTTCTTTTGTTTTTCGGCTCCGGCCCGAGCCCACTGACCAATGCAGGGACCGCAGGCATTGGCCAGAACCACACCGCCCATGTCAGCAAATATATCAAGGTACCCATCCCGTTCCACCGTATAGCGGACCTGTTCGGAACCGGGTGTAATCGTGAATTCAGCTTTGGCTTTCAAATTCTTATCAACGGCCTGTCTGGCTACCGAGGCAGCCCGGGAAATATCTTCATATGATGAATTGGTGCAGGAGCCAATTAATCCCACTTCCAGATTCTCCGGCCAGTCATTGTCTTTGACAGCCTGAGCAAATGCGGAAATGGGTGTAGCCAAGTCAGGTGTAAACGGTCCGTTGATATGCGGTTCCAATTCATCCAGATTCAATTCAATGACCTGGTCAAAATAAGTCTCAGGATCGGCATACACTTCAGGATCAGCCGTTAGATCTTCGGCATATTGCAGCGCCAGTTCCGCCACAGCTTCACGGCCGGTTAATTTGAGATAACGAACCATACTTTCATCAAAACCAAAAACGGATGTTGTGGCACCGATTTCGGCGCCCATGTTACAAATGGTTCCTTTACCTGTACAGGATAAGGCTTCGGCTCCCGGGCCAAAATACTCAACAATGGCCCCCGTTCCGCCTTTTACGGTCAAGATTCCGGCTACCTTAAGAATGACATCTTTGGCCGATGTCCAGCCATTCAACCGCCCGGTGAGTTTGATCCCGATTAACTTGGGAAATTTCAGTTCCCAGGGCATCCCGGCCATCACATCCACCGCATCGGCCCCGCCTACACCGATGGCTACCATTCCCAACCCCCCGGCATTGACAGTGTGTGAATCTGTCCCAATCATCATTCCCCCGGGAAAGGCATAATTTTCCAGGATGACCTGATGGATGATTCCGGCGCCCGGTTTCCAGAACCCGATTCCATATTTATTCGCTACCGATTCCAGGAAATGATAAACTTCACCATTGATGTCCACAGCCCGGTCCAAATCGGGATCGGCGCCTTCCTGAGCCTGAATCAAATGGTCACAATGCACCGTAGCCGGAACGGTGGTTCGTTTTTTCCCGGCCTGAAGAAATTGCAACAGCGCCATTTGAGCCGTGGCATCCTGCATGGCCACGCGATCCGGCTTGAAATCCACATAATCTCCCCCCCGCTGGAAGGCTTTTAATTGCTGAGTTTGGAACAAATGGGAATACAATATTTTTTCTGCCGCGGTCAGGGGCCGTCTCAATAGGTTACGTGCAGCGGCCAAACGTGGGTTTAAACTGGAGTACACCTCTTCAATCATATCTAAATCAAACATGTTTTCCTCAATCTTAAAACTTTGACGGAACTACAACACTACAGTATCGTATTTATTTCTAAGCGAAAAATTACTCATACCGTGAACATCAATCCAATCGACTAAGTCGTCCCCGGCTGTATATTTACCTCCCATGAAAAATTGGTTTACTGCGCTATTACTCTTCTGGACCATCGGGTTGCTCCATGCCGATCAAGGGCGTATTTCCCTTTTACGATCCACCGCTTCAGAACTAGTATTCCAGGTCACGACCGTTTATGAAACACAGGATGATATTCGTCCCTTTACTGTCCTGATTGGTTTACCAACCCGTGACTTGCCCAGAGTCCAGACAACCTTCCTCGAAATCCTTTCCGTCACCGAAATCGATTCCAGTATTTCCCGCTCAGGCATACGCTGGACCAATCATCAATCACTTCAGGGATTAATGACCGGTTCCCTGGAAATATCACCCATTTTATCATCTTCCACAATCGCCGGAAAAATTATAATTACCATTCCCTTTGATGCGGTAGATTTTCCTCTCCGTACCGCTTCTGTATCAACGTCCCAATTGTTGAAAACCAGGGTGTTGAACTGGAATGTCGCACGGCACTGGATCCAACCTGAACCTTCCTCGTCCCAAAAAAGAGTAATGCGGCAGGAAGACTTTCCGGCAGGGAACTGGCTATTATTCGAAATTTCGGAAGACGGAACATATGCCATTCCTGGAGAATTGATTCTTAGCACACTGACAAATACTACCGATATAGCCGTTGATCAAATCCGATTATATACCCATTCCTCTGGCGGTAGAGATCGGATGCGACCTTTCCTCGGTCGATTCAACAACACCAATCTTTACCAGCCGGTACCGGAAAATCTAGTGGAATGTGCGATTCGTATATCGGGAAACGGGGATGCGGTCTTGGACGCCAATGATAAACTGATTTTCTATGGCCAAGGAGCATCAGGATTCGATTACAAAACATCCGGTGTCACATACAACCAAAATGTCTATTATCTGACCAATAAATACTGGATATTCATTCCCTTGGAAGCCACGACGCCAGGAAAAAGAGTGGCTCTGAATACCTATGAACCTCAAAATCCCGTATCGTTGGATTATGGTACCGTATTCCAACATGTTGAATATGATCTCACAAATCAATATGCTTCCGGCCTGGTCTGGGTTGGTCCCACTATCCTGAAGAATTCTACCTATCCCATAACAGTAAGAACCACGGGAATAAAACCAACCATCCCGGGGCATTTCCGCTTGGTGGTATTCGGGGGCTATAGCGGCTCGTCGATTCCTCTACCAACACATTCATTACGATTGTATGCGTTGAACACGACCGGCACTCCCCTGACCAGCATCATATATTCCGGGACCGGCCGAAGAACCACTACCGGAACCGTTGATGTTACCGCTTTTGCCAATGGTCTCAATCAATTCTTTTTAACGAACAATGCATCCAGTGCCATATCGCAACCCTATTTTGATTATTTCACATTTGATTATGCCCGAACTCTGGATTATTCCGGCGAACCATACCAGTTCTACGCCCCCAGCCATTCCGGCGAATTTCAGTTTGAATTCAACACCAATCAAAATCCGGAAATTTGGGATGTGACCAATCTTTTTGAGCCGGTACGATATTCCCTTTCCCTGGCCAAGACCTTTTCCTATCTCAGCAAGGTCGACACACTCCACCATTTTGTCGTCTTTACACCGGATGACATTCCTGTAATTAATACCCTCGTCAATGAAGGACAACTTTCCTTTAATACGCTACGCAATCAAGAGTCTGGAGTGAAACACCTTATCGTTGGTCCGGAAGCCTTTCGGGCAGCTGCCGAACCGTTACGACAGCATCGCGTTTCATCGCGATACGCAGCCCTGGAAGACATTTACCAGGAATTCAGCGGTGGTAATCCAGATCCCTTTGCCATCCACAGCCTCATTCAATGGGCCATGGAAAACTGGACCGGTTTATCACCGGAATATGTGCTTTTTCTGGGTGACGCCGATTATGATTACCGCAATATGACCGGACGATCGAAAACCATTGTTCCCACGATTGAAGTGGGAGAATCTTTTTCTCATGCAACAGATGACCGGTTTGCCAGTATTCACGGGAAAATTCCAGAGCTGGCCATTGGCCGTTATCCTGCCCATTCCGAACAGGATGTCGTCAATTTCGTCCAGAAAATCATTTCCTATGAAACAGAGCCGGAGCTGGGAATCTGGCGCACCCGGGTAACCCTGGTGGCGGATGATGCTGCCCGGCCGGAAAAGACGCTGGGCGAAGTGGGAATTGGAAAGAGCCACTCTCGAAATTCCGAAAATATTGCTGCCCAAGTGGCGCCGGGTATTTCCATTCAGAAATTGTACATGATGGAATATCCCGAAGTCAGTAATGCGTCCACGTTTGGTGTCGTTAAACCGGAAGCCACGGCAGCATTACTGGATTATGTGGAACAGGGAACAGCCATTATTAACTATATCGGACATGGCAGTGCCCACCAATGGGCTCAGGAAAACCTTTTTTTACAGGACAGAGATTTGGATCTCATCGATAGCGGAATGAAATTGCCGTTGTGGATCGCCGGAACGTGTTCCTGGGGACATTTTGACGACCTGGATGCAGAAGCGTTTTCGGAAGACATCATTCGTTTGCCCAATGACGGAGCTTTCGGCATTATTACAACCACACGACCCATTTCCGTTTCCAGTAATGAATTTTATGAAGAACAGATTTTTCAGGCCTTATTCCCCAATAATCGCGTAACCGACCTTCCCATCGGTCATATCCTGCTCAGTGCCAAAACAGGCAACACCAGTGGTGAATATTTTCAACTTTTCGGAGATCCTGCTTCACCCTTGCCCATCCCGGCTGATACGGTTACCATTAGTCAAATAGTTCCGGATACTTTGCGCACCCTGGATACAGCCCGTGTCACCGGACATCAGTCCCTGGGAAGTGAAGGTATTGGCTATGTCGTACTGAAAGATGCCGACCGGGAAGTCACACGCCAGTATACCTTCCTGGCCACCGAACAAACCCTGTCGTACACCCTGCCCGGTGCCACCCTGTTTCGGGGTCAGTTTTCCTATCTGGGTAATCAATTCTCTGCTCGTTTGCGCCTGCCCAATGATTTCAGTTATTCCACGACTCCCGGTCGTTTGTCGGTCTATCTTATCGCCGGGAATAATCCTCCGAGGGAAGCGATCGGCTATTACTCCAATATTCCCATTCGCGGGGGTGGCTTCGTACAGGATAATGAAGGTCCCATCATTTCATTTTGGGATGACACGTTTTCCCCACTCTATAGCGGTGATCATTTCAATAAATCCCGTTCTCTGATCATACAATTGGAAGACCCTATTGGAATTAATTTGACCAACGATATCGGTCATGAAATCACTGTAACCGACATGTCTTCCGGACAGCAAATCAATGTAACAGACCGCTTCGTGTATAACCCCAACAGCATTACAAAGGGATATCTTAAATTTGAGCCTGAAGTCAATATGGATAACCTTGAACTAACGGTAAAAGCCTGGGACAGCGCCAACAATCCCTCCGAGGCGATCATACGTCTGGTCATGACGGAAGATGCGGTATTGCGTTTGCATCAGGTGTATAATTATCCCAATCCGTTTTCCGATGACACACAATTCACTTTCGAAATCACGGCGGCGGCGGATGTGAGTATAACTATTTTCACGTTAAGTGGACGACGGATCATGCATATCGATGAAGAATACTTTGAAGCCGGGTATCACTTTATCAATTGGGATGGCCAGGACGAATTCGGGGATAATATTGCCAATGGGACCTATCTTTATCAAATCAAGGCCAAAGGAGCACAAAAAGCCGTGTCCGAAATCGGACGCTGTGCGAAATTTCAGTAATGTTTTCTAATCTACCACCAGTCATTCTGGCCTCCGGCTCCCCTCGCCGGAAAAGTCTGCTGAATCAGATCGGATTTCCCTTTACCGTTGTTGTTTCCGATGTTGATGAAGATTTTTCTCTGGACCTTCCACCTGCGGAATTCGCTTGTTACTTTGCGGCAGAAAAAGCCCGAACAGTTGCATCCTCATATCCCGGTCATCTTGTTATCGGAGCGGATACCATCGTGGTCCTGAAGGATGAAATCCTGGGCAAACCGAAAAATGCCGCTGACAGCCGCGACATGCTGACGATGCTGTCAGGGAAAACACACACCGTTATGACGGCTGTCGCATTGCTTGCACCACAGTATAAAATTGAAGATGTTTTCATGGAAAATACGCGGGTGACCTTCGCGAATTTGTCTCCGACGGAAATCGACTATTATATCCGGCACTACACTCCTTTCGATAAAGCCGGGAGTTATGGAATCCAGGACTGGTTCTCGGTCTGTGTAACCCGAATTGAAGGATGTTTCTATAATGTGGTTGGGTTTCCCCTGTCCACCTTTTACCAGCATATTAAATCACTGAAATTTTCGTAAGTTTGATAAATAAAAAGGAATACCAAATGACTGATACCATGACACAACCACTACACGCCCATGCAATTCTTGACCTTATTGTGCAAAATCCCGGCGGTTTTACACCGGAATCACTGCGAGATGAAATTGAAAAAAGATTTGGACCGGAAATCCGTTTCACAAATTGTTCCGGTCGTCTTTTCGACACAACCCAGATACTGCAATTCTTCACTGCCCGACAGAAAATTGTCATTAATGATAATCATATATTTCCGGTACGGCAGAACATTTGCAATCATTGATCGCCTCTCCGTTTCAGCTCCTCCTTTTAAGTAATTCCAGAAAACCAAAGGAAAAATTTCTGGCCTGGGCCGAAGACCACATCCGGGCTCATTTCCCCACCTCCGGATCTCTTCTTTTTATTCCATTTGCCAGCGTCACCTATCCCTGGGACGATTATGCCGACCTGGTCCGTACGACCTTCCGTGCATACGGTATTTCAGTAAATTCCCTGCATGAGGCCGATGATTATCGCCAGGCCATTCGGAACACAGACGGTATCATCGTCGGCGGAGGGAATACATTTAACTTATTGTATCATTTAACCAAATTGTATCTTCTTCCTCTTATTCGCGAGGTGGTCAACGATGGAATACCTTATCTAGGCTGGAGTGCCGGCAGTAATGTGGCCTGCCCTACCATCCAAACGACCAACGACATGCCGGTCAGGGATTTGCCGTCATTGCAGAGCCTTAATCTGGTACCGTTTCAGTTAAATGTTCACTACACGGATGAAACACTGCCCCATCACGGCGGCGAATCCCGATCTGATCGTTTGATTGAATTCTCAACCTTACATCCTTCCCGGCTCATCATCGGTCTGCCGGAAGGTTCCGCCCTTCAGGTCCGGGGTGGAACCGTGCATCTTCTGGGGTCCAATACGGCAGAACGATTCCTGGCAGGTCAGCGGCAGCAGCCGTTACAACCGGGAAAATACACTTTTAATAGGACAGACTGCTTCGGCGCGGAAGGAGTTAATTAAATTTTACCGATACCAGTTTTGATACGCCCTTCTGTTCCATGGTCACGCCATACATGTAATCGGCGGCTTCCATGGTCAGTTTATTGTGCGTCACGACAATAAACTGGGTCGCATCGGAAAATTTGTGCAAAACGCGGGTGAATTTGTGAATATTGGTATCATCCAGCGGAGCATCCACCTCATCCAGGATGCAATACGGGCTGGGTTTCACCTGGTAAATGGCAAAGAGCAGAGCAATGGCTGTCAGGGCCTTTTCTCCCGCTGAAAGCAACCGGATGGATTGATTGCGTTTCCCGGGTGGTTGGGCATAAATAGCAATATCTGAATCCAGGGGGTCCGGGTCTCCCACCATGGCAATGCTGCCTTTTCCACCTTCGAAAAACATGACAAATAATTTTTCGAAATTTTCCTTAATGCGTAGAAATGTTTCCCGGAATTTCTGACGGGCGACACGATCAATTTTCTGAATGGTTTCCCGCAGATTCTCTTCCGATTGGATTAAATCATCCCGCTGTTCCCGCAACAAGTCCAACCTTTCCTTTTCTTCGTCGTATTCCTGCTGAACGGCCATATTGATCGGACCAATATTTTCAATGCTGCGTTCAATTCGCTGGATTGACATTTCCAAGTCATCCATAGTTTGATCATCCCGAACAATATCATCGGGCAAGTGCTCCGGCAGGGTGGCCTGATAACGGTCCCTGATACGTGCCATAATTATACTTTTATTCTGTTGATAATCGGCCAGACGCAATTCAGCCTGCTTTAATTCCTCCAACAATTCCTCACGACTATGCTGTTCGTTCCTGATCTGGCTCTCCAGAGTTTCGATTTGGCGGAAATTTTCATTGTTGGTGTCACGTTTCAATTCATACAGAGATCGCTGTTTTGTAATCCGACCTTCCACTTTGGTCAACCGCTCCTGGTTTTCCTGAATCTTTTTTGTCAGGTCTTTAATCCGATCCTGAAAATCAATAATTTCCTGTTCGATTTTATTAAATCGGTCTGTCAATTCCTGTAAAGTATCCTGAGCTGTCTGCCGTTGGAATTCAAGATTATCACGCTGGTTCTCCAGATTAAGCAATTCAATCCGAATTTCCTGCATTTCTTGTTGAAAATTATCCCGCGCCTGTTGCGCCCGAACCAATTCATCTTGGGCCTCGTTTTGCTTCTCCGCCAGATTATTGAGGCGTACTTCCTCATCTTTCAATTGAGGTTCCAGCACATCCAGAGATTTGGATAATTCAATGATTTCTTTCCGCAGTTCCGTAATCCGCTGATTCTGCTCCTGTAATTTCTCCAATGTCTGGCTTTGCTGATAATGGTTGCGGATAATTTCCGTTTCCAGGCCGGATTGTTCATCGATCAGGGAGCCCACTTCCAGGGATAATTCTTCCATTTCGCCGCCCAATGCTTCAATTTCTGCATCGGCCCGATCCAACTGATTCTTAATGTCCTCACTCACCGCCACCAAACGTGATATTTCCTTATCCAGTTCGGCAATTTTCTCCTTACGTCCCACAATGATTCCTTGGCTGGATTCACGTTTATTCTTCAGAATATAATTACTGCCGGAATACATCCCATCATGATCCACCAGGGTAAACCCGTCCGGTGGATCCATTTTTTCCAGCGATGGTACAATCCAAATATTGCCCAGTAAATAGGAAACCAGCGGTTGCAATTCTTCCCTGACGGTGACAATCTGACTGGCGGCTTCCCCTACCTGACCGGAGGGTGCTGGCAATGGCTTCTGTTCCGGCAATCCCTCATAATGTAGAATCATGACCTGGCCGGATTTCTCCCGGGTAACCCGTTCCAGCACCGCCAGGGCATCGGAACGCGTACGGACAACCAATACATTCACAATTTCTCCCAGAGCCGTTTCAATGGCTAGGCGGTATTCATCGGAAACGGTAAACAGATCAGCGATTGTTCCAATCACCTCCGGATACTGGTCCGGATGATTCAGCACATGTTTGACCCCGCTGGGATATCCTTCACCAGTCATTAACAATTCCCGATAAAACTGGAGCTGGCTTTCCAGCGTTTCAACCTGAGTAATGGTGCTGTGATGTTTCAATGTCAGGTTATGACGATTTTTCTGATTTAGATCTAATATTTTTTCCTGATCTTTGATACTCTTGTTCAGCGTTTCTATTTTCTCAGCGATTTCAGTTTTCTGTTTTTCAAAGATTTTCTGGTCGGCGGCCAGATCTTCCTGAGATTGTTCAAGGGATGCAATTCCTTCTTCCAGTTGTCGGATTGTCTTCTGCTTTTCTTCCATCATAGACCGGGTCCGCTGAATAAGGGACTGTTTATCAGCCGCTTTCCGTTGTACGTCCCAGTGCATGGACTGAATACGCTCTAAGTTTTCTTTTGCCTCCTGATAAGATTTTTCCACATGGGTGAAGGCTTCCCTTTTCTGCTTGTAATATTCCAGTTTTTCTTCAATTCGGGGTTCCAGATCGGAGAGAGCCTTCTGATAATCCTTGATATGTACGTTTAGGGATTCCTGTTTACTCTTATTGGTAACAGTTTCATGTTCAAGTCGTCCGATTGCTGCTTCCGCCGAACGAATTTGTTCGTTCCACACCAGATTGTTCTGTTGGAATTGATCCCGTTCCGATTCCAGTGTCTGCAATTCAGATTGTATCTCTTCCAATTCCTTCAGTGAAGCCT
>JBHHUC010000108.1:0-4015 GCA_046861395.1 Fidelibacterota bacterium | reverse complement strand
CTATGATTCTTTCAACGTTACGGCACAGTTTAGAGGGGGATGGAACAATTGACATTTGGCATGAATGTTGTAAATTACAACACGCATGGGAGCATTATACCCGAAAAAATATCGAAGTTTAACTTTGGAAAAGACAGGAGTAGACATGAGGAACGAAAAAGGATTTACCTTAATTGAATTGATCATGGTGATGGTCATTCTTGGCATTTTATCCTCCGTACTGATACCGCGTTATTTTAATTTTACGGAAGATGCCCATAAGGCATCGGTAGACGCTTTCGTTGGCAATGTAAAGTCATCGCTGTATATGTATGCCGCCGATCAGATTTTACAGAATGGCGTCCGGGCCTATCCCGACGGTGATGATTTTGAAAATCAAGGCGGATTGAAAATGGGCATTCTTTTCGATGAAATCCCGGCCGACTGGACCATTGTGCCTTCCGGAAATGATAAAGTCATATTTGAATATGACAAGACCACCCCGAATACGCAGATCGAATACACCTCATCCGGAAATAACGCGTACACGCTTGAAATTATTGCCGGACCAGATTACATCACCAATCCCTAAGACTTAAATCCAACCATCCGAAAAGGGGTCCACTGTGACCCCTTTTTTATTGCCCTCTTGCGCTTCAGTTCCGAAAAGCGCCAATTTTATGCCCATGGTAAAACGGTTTCTAATCCTTTTCTGCTGTGTATGGTCCGGTTTGCTGGCCGGTACGGGAGGGCTTGCCCACCTCAAAATATCCCCGCCCAACTCCACGCCAGACATCCCGGGCTACTGGAAAGATCGTTTACTCCACCGTCGTCAGTTCCATGATCCCGTTAAAATCATTCCCCTGGAAGTACGTTATGGTGTTGGTATCTATGGCGGGGGCGGAAAAACAGGACTGGATATGAAGTCCAACTGGCTGCACTATGCCCAGCCCGTTCCGGCTTTCAAGGGGGGAAATCTGAATGGCCGTGTTTTCCATGCCATGGATATTGACCTGTTTAAAACCAACCTCAGTTATGTATTACTCAACACCAGCTGGGCCGATATTATGTCGGGACTGAACGTCCATTATTCCAAGATATTGGTTCCCAACAGTTTGCCTGTAGGGGATTGGGGCGCCGTCCAATCCGGCTGGAATGTTGGCGGTACCCAGTTTACTCCCCGCATTCTGGCCCTGGGAATGAGCCACACTCTGCATTTGCAATGGTATGAATCATGGTTCGTACAGGCCGGCTATATTTTTGATCTGGCCAGCGCCCGCTTTTATAGCCAGGCCAAAGTATTACAACCCCATCCTTCCGGCTGGGGAACCAGGGTGGCTTACAGTCTGGGCTGGCGCTATATCCTGGATCCGGGACTGGATAACCGATTTTCCGTGGGTCTGGAATTTCAGGGCGGTTATACGAAAATCAACCGAATCAAGGATCCGGATGATGTCACCCCCATAACCCGCATCATGTTGCCGGATTTCGGATTGCGCTTGTCCTTGTCAGCCTTTTATGGCGGCCAGCGCACCAAGGGGGATGTGGCCAAATCATATTTTTACCGTTCTGACTACGTGACGGCCCGGGATTATTTCGTGGAATTTGTAAAAACATACCCCGAACACGCCAATCGCTACCGGGCTGAAGAATTCATTGCCATCTGCAATGCCCGTATCCCGGAACAATTGTTTTCCGAAGCGGTGCAATTTGAGGAAAAGGGCGATTGGGCCAAGGCAGTGGATCGTTTTCGCCAGGCCATTCGGCTGACTCAGAATCAGGAATTAAAAAAGGCAGCAGACCTGCATCTGGACCGCATTGCTCTCATTCAATTGAATCGGGCCGAGGAATTACTGGCCGATAAGGCACCGCGTCAGGCCTATCAGCTGGTGAAACAGACCAGTTTCTATTCCGATCTGGCCGCCAAGAGTCTGAATCGCTTCCGGGCGGAAGTATTGCTACAGGATGCGGAACGGGCGCTGGATAATGGTCTGGTCTTTACCGCCCTGGCGGCCCTGGAGGAAGCAGTGAAACAATATCCCCCGGCCAACGCCAAATCCAGTGCCCTGCGTTATCGTGCCGCCGGTATGCTTATTACCGATGCCAACCAGGTGACAAGCCAGGATGAATTGGTATTTGTGGTGGAATCCCTGGAAAGTGCACGAGAAATCACCGGTAGTCTGGGGGAAAAGAATGAAACGGTATTACAGGCCCTGAAGGACCGCCTGGCCCGGCTTGAAGACCGGGAAACCAATCGAATTATTCAGGATAAAGTGGCGCAGGAACGGGCCCGCTTGACGCAGAAAGCCCGTCGGAATATTTCTGAAGGTATGACCATTCCCCAGATTCAGGACCGCCTGGGATCACCGCATCAATTGCTCCATACCACGTCCTGGAACGGGAAGGATTTACAGCTCTGGCAATACCGCTTGGAAAACGGGAATACACTATTTTTATCCTTTGAGGAATTTATTCTATTTAAAATTGCCGAAAAGCCGTCACAATAAATGTGAATTCTTGGTGATGAAGGATACTTCCTGAAAAATAACCTTCATCACGCCGGCTGCCGGTACGGCGAATAACATGCCCATAGGACCGATCAGGGTACCGCCGATGAGGAGGGCAATCATGACCAAAATGGGATGCAGTCCTACGCTGTCGCCTACCAATACGGGGGTGATGAAATTATTATCCACCTGCTGGACGATGAGAAACATGAGCATAATGTCAAAAATATAGAAGGGCGATGGAATGGGCATAATCCCGAACAGGATGTGATTCAGGGCTTGTTCATTTCCCAGGTTATTCATCACGGCGATGACGATGGCTGGAATCATCCCCACGAAAGGTCCCACCAGGGGAATGAGATTGGCCAGACCGGCGATGATTCCGATGAACACCACCAGGGTCAGATTAGCACCGCCCATGTTCAATAGTAGGAGTCCGATGATGGACATGACACTCACGCTGGCCGCCGCCAGGAGCTGTCCTCGCAAATAACTGGAAATCTGCCGTTCAATATTGAAGATCATCCGCAGGCCGACTTCAAAATATTTATTGGGAATGAACCGCACCAGCGATTTCTTGAAATGATGGTATTCGTAGAGGAGAATGATGGTAAAAATCAGGACCATGATCAGGGTGAAGAGAAAGCCGCCGATGGTGCCCACCATGGATAAGATATTCTGCAGGGTGCTTTTCACATAACCCTGCACCTTACTCACCAGGGCTGTTTTATTTTCCGGGGAGGCCAGGTCAAAACTGGGTAATTTATCATGAATCAGGTTGGACAAACTGGTAATATAATCCTGTTGATTCAGTTTACCGCTGAAATCGCGGGCCTGATCAGCAAAATTGGAAACAAAGCTGGCCAGAAAAACCACCAGGATGGTCAGAGAAACCAGTGAAATGATGGCCACACTCAGTCCTCGACTGTTGATTTTCCGCTCCAGATAATCCACTCCCGGTAATAAAATGGTCGTCAGCAGAAAGGTGAAAATCAACATGGTTATAACGCTGGATATGTAGGGCCAGATGAAATAGAGAAAGCCCACCGCCAGCAGGCCCACCACGAGACGGTAGATTTTCAGCAGGGCATCCGGTTTGGGTGTGTCCGTCATGAGGATGCTTTCTGGGCGGCAGCCAGTAATTCATTGGTCTTGCGTAGCCGGACGCCGGTTACGCGGGCCAGATTCATGAGGATTTTATTCCCTAGTGCCGGTTTTCGTTCCAGCAGGGTCATGAGATCGGTCTGGGCAAAAACAAGTAGGGTAGCACCTTCCACGGCTTCGGCGGTGGCGGACCGGGTTTCATTGTCCAGGAGGGCCAGTTCCCCAAAAAAGTCACCCTGTTCCAGCGTGGCCAGGGTATTCTTATTACCATCCTTGTCTTCCAGATAAATTTCCACTTCACCGGACAGGATGATATACATGGCTTCCCCTGGGGCCTGGCGTTTGAAAATAATTTCCCTGGGATGGTAAGAACGCTCATGGATGATGGCTTCCAGTTCCAGGAATTCCTTATCGGTCAGGTCCTG
>JBHHUC010000049.1:0-16705 GCA_046861395.1 Fidelibacterota bacterium | reverse complement strand
ACGGGGATCTGGTATGCGGTACGCTGTCCGGTCAATATGGTGTGGATTATTCCCAGAATCTGATTATGGCACAAAACACGGGATCGGTCAATAATCCGATTTTTACCTATGTAACATCGGAATTGTTGGTCGGACTTGATTTTATATCCGAAAGTCACCCCGTATGGGCTGACATTGACGGAGATAATGATCCTGACCTCATGGTGGGAAATGCCTTCAATCCCGCCAATTACGGTTGGTCGGGCCAGATGTTTTATCATGAAAATATCGGTACGACCATGGAGCCGGAATTGATCCTGCGGGATTCCATGGCCGTATTTCCTTATCCCGGGTCCAATATTGCTCCGACCTTTTGCGACCTGGATGGGGACGGCGATCTGGATGGCTTTTACGGGGACTTCAACGGCTATGTGCATTGGTATGAGAATACAGGAAGCATCAGTGAACCGGTCTGGGTGGACCAGGGAAATTTTTTGAACCTGGATTTATCGGGTTATGCCGTACCGACATTCGGTGACCTGGATGGCGATGGTGACCAGGATTTCATTGTTGGGGATCGTGAAGGGAGGATTTCCATATTTTACAACCAGGGCACAGTTCAGCAACCCATTTTCCCCGCCACGGCCGACCGGGAAATAAACATTGGTGAATTTGTGTCACCCGCTTATTGGTACGACAACCGTATTCTGGCGGGAGATCTGGCGGGTGAACTGAAGGAATTAATCATTGAATCGACGGAAATTTCCATCATCGTTCATCAGATTCCCTGGTGTGGGAAACAGATTGCACCGACCGTTCTGTACCCCGATTCCACTTCACCGCTACTCATTGGAAGTCGAGATGGCGGCCTCCAGTATCTGGTGCCGGTTCTTCCGCTGGCGATTGCGGGTAATACGCGGGCCAAATTATCTCGCATGATACCTGCCATTTATCCCAATCCGACCAATGGTGCACTGACCCTGTCTCTGGTGCTGACGGAACCTGATTTCCTTACCATTGCCTTATATAATATTCTTGGATGCCGGGTGAGCACGATTGCCGAAGGTAACTTTATTTCGGGACAGCACACCTTTTCCGTTCAAATGCACCATGCCTCCGGGACATATTTTATTCGTGTGAATTCGACTCAGGGCCGGGCGACGCGGAAAATCATTTATTTGAAATAGTGTCATGCACTTGACAACCAGAGCACAAGACACGTGCTGATTATTTACTAACTTTCTCAGGGGAACTCACAATCAATAGGACAATTATGAAACGCTTTTTACACCTGATCCTGCTCCTGACCATCCCGGTACTGGCCCAGGACATTGAATCATACAATATGCGGGCGGTGGGATATTTCGACACAGGATATGCCAGCGATATCTGGGGTTACAATGCACCGAATGGGAATGAATATGCCTTGGTCGGAGCCTGGGACGCTACGGCCATCATCAATGTTACAGCAAATCCGGCCGATCCCGTTCTGACAGGCTGGATTCCGGGACCGGGATCCATCTGGCGCGATCTGAAAACACATGAACATTATTGCTATGTCGTGAATGAGTCGGGTGAGGGGATGCATATTATCGATCTAGCCGATCCGGACAACCCTGTTTTTGTCGGGAATTATACGGCAACCTTTACCACGGCCCATAATATCTATATCACTGATGGTTATGCCTATATCTTTGGGGCCAATAATTCCGCCGGCGGTGTTCGCATTCTGGATTTGGCCGATCCTGAAGATCCGGTTGAAGTGGGATCCTGGGAAGTCGACTATATCCATGATGGATACGTGAAAAATGATACACTTTACGCCAGCGGCATCTATAACGGGATTCTTTACATTGTCGATGTATCGAATAAATCGAATCCAGTTACAATGAAAGTTCACCAATACAGCAATTACGGTTGTCATCAGGTCTGGGTAGGGGAGAACTCCCGATACATTTATACTGCCGATGAAAAGGAAAGCGGATACGTGAATATCTGGGATGCAGCGGATTATAACAATATCAACCTGGTTAGCAGCTATCAGGTGGGACAGCATAAATCAGTGCATAATGTATTCATCAAAGGTGATCTGCTTTACGCGTCGTATTATGTCTTTGGGACGCGGGTTGTGGATATCTCCGATCCGACCAATCCAGTGGAAGTAGGATATTTCGATGGTTATCCCGGTTCGACCGGACTGTATAACGGGAATTGGGGAACCTTTCCCTATACCAATTCAGGGATGATATATTCAACATTTTCAGAATTCGGACTGGCAATTCTGGCCTATCCCGATATGGGCAGTATCATGCTGACAGACTATTTACCAGACACGGAAGATTTGAATAATCCCTATCCCGTCACTGTTACCGTGAACGAAGCTCCTGACTATCCCTTGGATTATTCGACCATCAGAGTCATCTCGGGACTGAATGGAACCTTTTCCGATACCAGCGTCCTGAGTGCCACTGGGACGGGCAACGATTATACCGGTTTCATACCAGCCGCAATTGATTCCGGAATGATAAATTACTATTTCTCCATTTCCACAATAGATGGCTCAGTTATTACTGAACCGTACGGAGCTCCCAATTCATCATTCTCATTCTATGCCGGGCCGGACCATGTTCTACCTGTGATTGCGTCAGTTTCCCAGGCTGAGGATGATATTTATCCCTCCGGCAGTCGGGAAATTCTGGTTCAGGCCAGCGATAATGTTGGTGTTGATTCGGTTTTTGTTCAGTGGACCATCAACGGGATGGGGAATAATTCAGTCGTGGCTGGCTACGATACAAGTCAGGACGGATATGTTGCCCATCTGAACTGGGACGGTCTTTATACGGGTGATATCATTCGGTACACGGCTCGGGTCATTGATGCTTCCTCCAATCACAATGAAACGCTATCGGAAGAATATTCGTTTTCCATTACCAATATCTTCATCGCCGGAGATTTCGAGGGCGAAATGCTGGATAACTGGGATCTTGGGACCTGGGGAATTCAATATGTCAATGCCGATGTGGAAAAATGTCTGAATGACAGTCCCCAGAGCCAATATCCGCCCAATGACACGTCCTGGGCCAGTTTGACGGTACCACTGGATCTGTCCGTATTTGATCAGGCCTATATTCATTTCACCTCATTGTCTGCTCTGGAAGATGATCATGATTTCGGTTATTTTCAGCTATCCACTGACGGTCAGAACTGGGAGACCAAAGCTACGGCCACCGGGATGTGGGTCATTGAAGAAATTTATATTTCCCTGGACAGTCTTCTGAACGATCCCATCTATCTGCGCCTCATGCGTACGTCCGACAGCACGGTGCAGAGTTTCGGATGGTTTGTGAATGATATTGAAGTTGTCGTGAATACGGATATGCCTCAGGTGGAAACGGAAGACGATGGTCCGGAAATAGCCACGGCTTATCACCTGGCTCAGAACTATCCCAATCCCTTCAATCCGATAACAACGATTGCCTACAGTTTACCGCAACAATCCCATGTTACACTGTCAGTCTATGATATGCAGGGCCGGGAAATGGCGGTGCTGGTACGGGACGTTCTGCCGGCCGGGAATCATGATATCAAATGGAATGGCAAGGATCGTTTCGGCAATGACGTTCCCGCCGGGATGTATTTCGCCCGAATCACGGCGGAACGCTTTTCACAGACCATAAAAATGGTTTTGTTGAAGTAATTTACTTGGTCCGGCAAGCCATTTCTTACCCGGATCTAAATGATACTAAAAAGCCCCTCATGATGTTTATCATGAGGGGCTTTCTGTAGCGGGGGACGGATTCGAACCGCCGACCTTCGGGTTATGAGCCCGACGAGCTACCAGACTGCTCCACCCCGCGATCTCTTTTGTAAAAAACTTGTTTTATCACGAACCGCTGCAAAACCAGAAGTCCGTATTCAATTGAAAATGTTCTTCTCAAAAAACAGCCCGCAAAGTTAATTCGCCGGATGGTTTCAGTCAAAGATCAAAATTGCCGTATGAAATATTTTATTTCAGTTTATTGAAATGATGAACACCAATATAATAATTATCAACACAAGGTGAATAAATTTGGAATTGATAAATGCGATCTCTTCTAGCTTGGCAATTAGCAGTGGAAATATCCATAATGCCATAGGTGCTGAATGAGAATCGTCATGGTTTAGGCTGCTGAATCTTTTCACCGGTAGCAATGGATCGAATTACAGTAATTTAGACCCGCAATTAGTCTTTGATCTGGGAAAATCTGAGCCTAATTTTCGTGGCTATTTTCGAAGTGGAGATTATGAAAACAAAAGCCATCAAAGAATCAGAAATAACCCGCACCTGGTGGGTTGCGGATGCCGAGGGTAAGACCCTGGGCCGCTTTGCCAGTGAAGTTGCCAAAATATTACGGGGCAAGCATAAACCTACCTTTTCACCGCACCTGGATATGGGGGACGGCGTCATCATCATTAATGCGGAAAAAATCCGCGTTACCGGAAATAAAGAAACGAAGAAATATTATTTCCGTCATTCCAACTATCCCGGTGGTGAATCACTAACCCAATATAAAGAACTGCAACGCAAGCATCCGGAACGGATCCTGGAATATGCCGTGAAAGGCATGTTACCACATAATCGGTTGGGACGTAAAATCTTCACCCATCTGAAAGTGTATGCCGGACCCCGCCACCCGCATGCTGCGCAAGAACCAAAAGTACTGGATATATAATGGCAGAAACGTATTATCAGGGCACCGGTCGGCGTAAACGCTCCGTAGCCCGTGTGTATCTCAAGCCGGGCAAAGGAGAAATCCTGATCAATAACCGGAAATATGATGACTATTTATGTCGTGCAACTCTCGGAACCGTCGTTCGGCAACCGCTCGAACTCCTGAATGTTTTGGAGGATTATGACATTAAGGTCAATGTAAAAGGCGGTGGATTGACCGGTCAAGCCGGCGCCATCCGTCTGGGCATTGCTCGTGCTTTATTGAATGTGAATGATGATTTCCGGGCCGAGCTGAAAAGTGCCGGATTCTTAACCCGTGATGCACGGAAAGTTGAGCGAAAGAAATACGGTCAGCCCGGTGCACGTAAACGCTTCCAATTCTCGAAACGGTAAATTATGGCTCAAATTACATTTGAAAACCTCTTGGGCACCGGCGCGCATTTCGGCCATGTGACCCGCAAATGGCATCCCAACTACAAGAAATATATTCTGATGGAAAAAAATGGGGTGCATATCATTAATTTGGATGAAACGATGCGTCAGTTGGAACGGGCCATCGATTTCATTGTTAAGACGGTGGAAAAACGGGGTGAAGTCCTGTTCGTTGGTACTAAAAAGCAGGCCCGTGACATTGTTCAGCAGGAAGCGGACCGTTGCGGTATGTTTTATGTCGTGGAACGCTGGCTGGGTGGTACCCTGACCAACTTTGCCACCATCAAAAAGAGCATTAAACGGCTCAAGATGCTGGAAAAAGAAGGATCGTCACTCTACGAAAATATGACGAAAAAGGAAGTCCAAATGTTGGACCGGGAAAGGATCAAACTGTCCGATCAGCACCGGGGTATCAAGGATATGCGTCGTTTGCCGGATGTGGTAGTGATCATCGATGCCGATTACGAAAGCACAGCCGTAGCTGAAGCCGTTCGTCTGGGTATACCGATTGTGGCCATTGTCGATTCCAACACCGATCCGGAACCCATTGATTATCCCATCCCTGCCAACGATGATTCCATCCGCACGATTCAATTGATTGTGTCGGCCATCGCCGATGCCATTATCAGTCTACAGAAGGAAGATGTACCTTCCGCCAAGGATGAGCAGGATAACAAAAAGATGGCGGAAAGCGAAGTGCCTGCCAAAGATGACGAACCAGTCGTAGAAGAAAAAGTGGAATCGGTGAGCGCTGAAAAAACGGATAGCAAACCTGCCAGCGAGCCGAATGAAGCAAAAGAACCGGAGAAAAAAGAAACCAAACCTGCGGAAAACGAATCATGAGTATTGATGCAAAAATGGTAAAGCAGCTCAGGGATAAAACCGGAGCTGGAATGATGGATTGTAAAAAAGCATTGGTGGAATCAGACGGCAATATTGAGAAAGCGCTGGAAAATTTGCGAAAATCTGGCATCGCCAAAGCTGAAAAGAAAAGCGCACGTTCAGCCACCGAAGGTCTGATTTATTCCTATATACACCACGGCGGCCGTCTGGGTGTTCTCCTGGATATCGGTTGTGAAACGGATTTCGTTGCCGCCACCGAAGGATTCAAGGAACTGGCTCACAATATTGCCATGCAGATTGCAGCTACCAATCCGCTGGCCATTCGTCGGGAAGATGTTCCGGCGGATATTGTGGAAAAGGAGAGAAACATATATAAGGAACAGGCTGCCGGTTCCGGCAAGCCGGACCACATCCTGGAGAAAATTGTCGAAGGGAAAATGAATAAATTCTTTGAAGAAAACTGTTTGCTGGAACAAGTCTATATCAAGGATTCTGATAAAAAAGTCAATGATTTGTTAACCGATACGGTGGCATCCCTGGGAGAAAATATTCAGGTCAACCGTTTCGTACGCTTTGCTGTCGGCGAAGAATTTTAATTTAGCAATCTCCTAATGCCGAACCCTGTTTACAGGCGCATCCTGCTGAAATTGAGCGGCGAGGTGTTGGCCGGTGAACAGGGTTTTGGCATTAACCCGGCCCGCGCTTCCTACCTGGCCTCTGAAGTTAAATCCATTTATGATTTAGGAGTGGAAATCGGTCTCATTATCGGGGCCGGAAATATTTTTCGTGGTGTCCAGGCCGAAGCCAGTGGGTTGGATCGCGTAACAGGTGATTATATGGGGATGCTGGCTACGATCATCAATGCCATGGCCGTCCAGGATGCCCTGGAAAAAATGGGCTGCGATACCCGAACGCTTACAGCCATTGATATCACCAAGGTTGCGGAACCGTACATTCGCAGACGTGCCTTGCGGCATCTAGAAAAAAACCGTATTGTCATCGTTGCAGGTGGTACAGGAAATCCCTATTTCAGCACGGATACCGCCGCCGCCTTACGGGCTACCGAACTGGGAGCGGAGATAGTTTTAAAAGGCACTAAGGTTTCCGGTGTCTATGACTCCGATCCCATGAAAAATTCCGCCGCTGTAAAGTATGATATGGTGTCCTATAAAGAAGTATTGACGAAAAATTTACGGGTCATGGATCTGACTGCTATAACCCTATGCCAGGAAAACCGTGTCCCCATCGGCGTGTTTAATATCAATAACGCCGGAGACTTGAAAAAGATGGTAACGGGCAGTAAACTTGGGACACTTGTCACGGAGTAAAGATCATGATTAACGAGATAAAAAATGACGCCCAGCACCGGATGGACCAGGCCATTACCCATACGATCATGGAATTGAATAAAATTCGTACGGGACGGGCTAACCCCGATTTATTGAACGGTATAATGATTGATTATTACGGCACACCAACTCCGTTGAATCAATTGGCGAATATTTCGGTCCCTGAACCGCGTTTAATCACCATTCAGCCCTGGGAAAAAACAATTTTAAATGATATTGAACGGGCCATTATCAATAATAATCTGGGACTGACGCCTAATAATAACGGACAGGTAATATTATTGCCGATTCCGGCTCTCAGTGAAGAACGACGAAGGGATTTGATTAAAGTCGTTCATAATCTGATCGAAGACGGCCGGGTCGCAGTGCGCAATGTGCGCCGGGATGCCAATCATTCTTTGAAAGAATATCAGAAAGAGGAAAACATTTCCGAGGATGAAATCAAACGAGCCGAAGATGAAATCCAGAAGATGACGGATGACCACATTGAACGGTTTGCTCAGATCCAGACGGATAAGGAAAATGAAATCATGGAAGTCTGAAGCCTAAAAATTCTGCTATAATAAAAAAGCCCGCAATTGTGGGCTTTTTTATTATTTACCAGAGTCGAATTTATTCACATTTTGAAAAACCACAACTGGGACAGGTGACACATCCCGACTGGTGTTGAACCGCACTACCGCAATCAGGACAGGTTGTAATATTCCGGTAAGTGTAATCCTCAACCGAAGTGGACCGCGATTCGGCTTCATCTGCCATCGTGAATTGGGTGGAAGAGGGGAATTGATCTGAGTTATCTGCTTCGCCTTCACGGTTCATGTTTTTTAGATAATCGTCCAGTGCTTTTCCAATGGCATCGGGTGTGGACAAGATTAAACGGCCGTCTTCCCAGGTGGGACTGGGACCACTGATGCCGATTAATTGTTTGATGATGGCCTGGGGATCGATCCCTGAGCGCAGAGCCAGGGAAATAAGGCGGCTGATGGCTTCCGATTGGGCGGCCGCGTTGCCGCCGGCTTTACCGATGGCGGTAAATACTTCGCACAATCCATTGTCATCCTGGTTGATGGTAATATATAATGTGCCTTCGCCGGTGCGTATGCGTCGCGTAATACCGGATGTGACAACAGGACGGATCCTGGGCTGAGCTGAGGTTACGCTGGCCGGTGCCGGGACGGTGGCATCGATCTTGACCTCCGGCTTTGCTTCCTTCTTTTCGGTCAGCAGGATTCCTTCCCGGCTTCCTTCCCGGTAAACGGTAATACCTTTCAATCCGGCTTCATAGGCTGTCATGTAGATATCCGCTACGGTATCCAATGATACATCTTCCTTCAGGTTTACCGTCGAAGAAATAGAACTATCGATGTATTTCTGGATGACACCCTGCATTTTCACGCGGAAATAGGGGTCGATTTCATGGGCTGTGACAACATAATCCGGCAAATCTTCATCACTACCGAATAATTTTTCAATGATGGGGTGATATACTTTGTATTCATCAAATTCTTTCCCGTAACCATCATTTTTCTTCACTTTTCGTTTGTAGGATGTGGCAAAGATCGGTTCAATTCCTGAGGTAACCCGGGCCACGATAGCGCCGCTGCCTGTTGGTGCCACGGTGGTACAGGTAGCATTCCGGATTCCAGATGCTTTGATCATATCTCTGAGCCGCTTGGGCAGGTTTTTCACAAACTTGCTCTTGGAATAACCGGACCAGTCAAAGTTGGGGAAGGCTCCCTTTTCCACAGCCAGATCAATGCTGGCTTCGTATGCAGAATCCCGAAAAATCTGCATGACCTGATCTACGGTTTGCAGAGCATCATCGGAATCATACCGGATTTTCATTTTTACCAACATATCACCCAGACCCAGGATACCCAGACCGATACGACGGTCATTCCTGGCGTTCTCCTTCTGGATCTCCAGTGCGTGCCGGTCAATGTTGTAATCAATTACATTGTCCAGAAAGCGGGATGCGACTTGAACAGTTTCCTTGAATTTCTCCAACATGAAATTGCCATCGTCATCCACGAACCGTTCCAGATTGATGGCACCCAGATTGCAGCAACCACCGTCGGGAAGAGGTTGCTCGGCACAGGGATTGGTTGAGACCAGGGGACTGCAGTATTCGGCGTTATGGTATTCCTTCATCGTATCCCAGAACAGTAGACCCGGTTCGGCGCTTTCATGGGCATGACGAATAATTTTATTCCACAATTCCCGGGCCTTTAACCGTCTATAGACTTCGCCGCCCCAACGTAATTCAAACTCGGTATCATGTTTCACGGCCTCCATGAATTCATGCGTCAACAGGACGGAGATATTGGAATATTTCACCATATCTTTGTTGCCGGTCTTAATCTCGATGAATTTTTCAATATCGGGATGATCGATACGCAGGGTTTGCATGTTGGCGCCGCGACGGCCGTGCTGGGCAATGGTGTTAGTATTCTCACTGAACAGATTCATGAAACCGGTGGGTCCACATGAATTGCCGCCAGTGCCGTTAATGGGCGCACCGGAAGGGCGGAGAAGGGATAAATCATGTCCGCAACCACCACCATATTTATAGGTCATAGCTTCATCGATGATAGTCTGGTATATATCCTTGATGGAATCGTTCTTAATGGCAACGACGTAACAATTGTTCAGTGTTGTGGTAATGTCATCCCGACCGGCACCATGCATGATCCGTCCACCGGGAACAAATCTGAAATCGGTGAGGAGATTTAGAAACCGCTGTTGCCAGGTTTCCCGTAATTTTTTGGTTTTCTCTACGGACGCCATGGCTCTGGCCTGCCGTTCCCAGACATCGGAAGGATAGGTTTCGCCGGGACCTAAATATTTATTTTTCAGAACATCTTTACCCAGATCGTCGTTATGATAATATGTATCAATATCGTAGGGATTTTCTTCTGGTTTGGATTCCCTGCCCAACTGAGGTTGGGTTGTTTCTAAAATTGTATCGCGTACAATGGGGTCAATGGTTTTTTTACCCGCCGTCTTCTCTGAGAAATTCAATTCGATCGCTTCTGCCATGCAATATTTCCTTGGTATATGGATTTCGTAGGTGTGTATGTTGTCAAATAATTGAGGTTGGCAAGTGATTTAGCGAATTATCGCTTGGTTGGCAGGGAAAATCTATAACGACTTGAGAAATCAATCAAATGGTATTTACAAAAAAACTGCATATTCGACGAGAAAAATTATACTATCATTAGTTATCCACAAGTTATCCACAATGGAAATCTCTTTATTATAAATATCGAATCCAATAAAATGTGTCTATGAATTTTCCGATTTATTTTCCAAATTTACACCGTATTAACACTGGTGAAATTATTCAAATGCGTCATTCATTTTTACATACTATTAGGCATACGCCTGTTATTGGAATGGTTCATGTTCGTGCCTTACCGGGAACACCCGACTCAGAATTGACGGTTCCTGAAATATGCGATATTGCTCTCACGGAGGCGGCTACCCTGGTCAGATATGGTTTTGACGGTATCATTCTGGAAAACATGCACGACCGACCTTACCTGAAACGGGAAGTGGGGCCGGAAATCATTGCTGCCATGACAATCATATCCCGAGCCGTTCGGGAAAAGATTCATCAACCGTGCGGCATACAGATTCTGGCAGGAGCTAATCAGGCTGCCCTGGCGGTAGCCCAGGCCGCAGGCCTGGATTTTATCCGAGCCGAAGGATTCGTTTACAGTCATGTGGCCGATGAAGGTTTCATGAATGCCGATGCCGGCCCCCTTTTGCGTTATCGTACTCGGATCGCGGCCAGTAACATTCGCATTTTCACTGATATTCAAAAAAAGCATAGCGCACACGCCGTCACTGGTGATCTGGATCTGGTGGCTCACGCGAAAGCGGCTGAATTCTTTTCCAGTGACGGACTCATTATCACCGGTTCCACCACCGGAGAGGCGCCACAGATACATGAAATTACCCGCGTGAAAGGGGCCACTCGTTTGCCTGTCTTTCTGGGGTCAGGTATTACGGCCGATAATCTGGCGGACTTCTGGCCGGTGGCCGATGGGTTTATTGTGGGATCTGATCTGAAGCAGGATGGTTTATGGTCCAATGACCTGGATGAAGAGCGCCTGAAAGCATTTACGCAAACGGTGAAAGAACTGCGTCATGGCAGCGATTAAAGGTATCGTTTTCGATCTGGATGGGACCTTATTGGATACCATCGATGGAATTATGTCCGCCTTCAATACCGTCCTGGAAAGAAGAGGCTTCGCTGCCCGATCGAAAGCATTTTTTCTGCGCGAGGTGGGATGGGGCTTACCTCACCTGATGGATGCCTGTTTACCACACGTTACTCATGAAGAAAAAATCCGAATCGGCAATGAAATGAAGATATCCTACCTGGACACCTGGCAGGAGGGAACCCGACTCTTTCCCGGCATTGCCGACTTACTTACCTGGCTGGATGACAGGGCTTTGCCTTTGGCCATTTTCACCAATAAGCCTCTGGCCTTGGCGGAACGGACTTTGGAGATCTATTTCAAAGATTGGAATTTTGTCCTGGCCATGGGCCCGTCGGAAACAGTTCCGGCTAAACCGGATCCTACCGGATTAGAAATCATTTCAGATCATTTTCACATCCCGACCCAGGAAATACTCATGATCGGTGACTCAGCCGTGGATGTGGAAACGGCCCGTGGGGCCGGGGCACAATCACTGGGTGTTACCTGGGGTTTTAAATCTCGCACGGAACTGGAAACTTCCGGGGCCGGCCATATTTTGGATCATCCCTGGGAAATCATAACCTTTATTCAGAAAAACCATGTTTGAACGACAACTACAACAAGGCAATTTGATTCAATTCCCCTTTGAGGAGAATGGCAGCATTTCATTTTCTCGGAAACGGAATGCATTTAATATTTTTGTCAATCCCAATGAAGAAATCTGGACCTTCGACCTGGAGGGACGTCCCACCGGATTTTATGTGGACGGGAAAAGCATACGTCGAACCCTGGATAATCAGTTCATGCTGAAATCACGACAATTAATCGGTCTGGAAGTATTCCGCAGTGTGACGAAGATTACGCTGGAGGAGGCGGAACCATATCTGGAACGCGGACATGCCTATTTGAAGGAATGGAAGTCCCAGCTGCCGGAAGAATTTCAACCGGTGGCAGAGAAAATTTTACACTGGACCATGTCCCGTCTGGAAGAACAGCAGACCCTGTTTCGTGCAATTTATAAACCTATTTCCATTCTACCGCCGGACCAGTACCTGGCGCTTGTTTTGCAAATCACGGAAGGGTGTAATTATAACCAATGTACTTTCTGCAATTTCTATCGTGACCGAAAATTTCACATTAAAACAACGCCGGAAATTCAACGGCATTTCCAGGCTGTGCGGGAATTCATGGGGGACGGAATTTCCATCCGGCGTTCCATCTTCCTGGGCGATGCCAACGCTCTGGTTATTCCTCAGCAGCGTCTGGTCGAGGCCTTTGATATGGTTTATTCCTTCTTTCCCGATTTACCCAATATATATTCATTTATCGATGTATTCACGGGAGTGAAAAAAACAGCCGATGATTTCCGTGTATTACATCAGCGGGGGTTGCGTCGGGTATATATCGGCATTGAAACGGGCAGTGAAGACCTGTTACGTTTCTTGAAAAAACCGCAGTTGGACAATCACCTGCATTGGCTGATTCATGCGATCAAACAGGGCGGAGTGAGCGTGGGATTGATCTTTCTGGCAGGAATCGGTGGTGACAAATTTGCCACGGACCATGTTAAATCATCCATCCGGTTGGTTCGGGATCTGCCCATCGATAATCATGATATCGTATACGTATCGGAATATTACGACACCAATCCCGAATATCAGGAACAATGCGACAAGGAAGGAATTACTTCCCTGTCACCGGCAAAGACCCGTTCCCAGGCGCATTGGCTCAGGACAGGATTCAAACGAGTATTGCCTCCTCGTGTCAAGGTGTCGGTTTATGATATACAGCAATTCCTGTATTAATCCCGGGTAAGGGACCAGCTGTGTCCCAGCCAATGCTCGTCCAAGGTATCGGGTATTTAATCACAATGAGATCGTCACCGGGAACGATCTGCGGGTCGTAGGACATATCTATAAACGCTCCATCCTGTCTTGGATTGGTCCGCCACTGGATGATTGTCCAGTTCGCATTGTTCCGAAACGATGAAATACGATGAGAAGTTGATAGCGGTCCAAAGTGGCAGGAAGGCAAACGCTCTTGGAAAATGATCAGGGATACATGACGCGGCTGATGAGTGTAATGACATCAATAATATTCAATAATCCGTCCCCATTGACATCGCCGACATAGGTCTGTAGACCGTTGGGACCATCCTGTGACAGGATGATATCCGTCATGGTGAGAATATCAAATAGATCCAATTCATAATCAAAATCCATATCGCCCGGTTCCACATCCAATGCCAAACCGCTGCGAATCTCCAGATCATCCACACCGGCTTCCACCAGGGACCCCGGATCGGCATCTTCGGCGATAAAGCGTACCTGTACAGTGGTCGACGGAGTGATGAATTCTTCAACCAGGAATTGCCGATAAACCCAGGCGGTATCCGATTCAGAAGTAATTTCCAGGGGAACCCAGGTTTGTCCGTCGGCGGTAATGTCTACGCGCCAGAGATCACTGCCGGGGTTGGCCCCCAGATTATTGCTGTACCAGTACCAGTAGGTCAGGACTGGGCTAAGGATACCGGATAAATCGTAGACCGGTGAAACCAGGGTGGTCTGGCCGCCGTCGACATCGTTTTCACCGGCATTGGTGCCGTTGAAAATGGCATTGCCGGTGATGAAACAGGTGATGCCGTCCGGCGTGTGGTCATTACCGGGTTGGACGGGTAGGGAACCTTCAAAGGTTCCGATTGGATCGTCCTGAATCCAGAGGCCTGTCGAGGCCAAGTCGGAAGGCAGGCCCAGAGTCCAACCCTGATCTGTTTCGGCATCATCGGTATAAATGAGGGGAAATGAAGCCAGGTTACCGATAAGGAAGAAATACTGTTGGTTCGGTGCCGTTTCCGGTGCAATCATGGCATTTCCTACTTCATCGGAGGCCGTAATATAATAGCGGACGATGGTTCCCGGGGGCTGGACCGGAATGGCAGCCTGATATCGTCCATTTCCCACCGCCGTCATGGCTACGGTTTGAGTTACTGAATTAATGGTGTAATGCAATTCCGACGTAATAATATTCCCATGTATGGAGCTGATAATGGCTTCAATGATGGTTGGTGTGGTATTGGTTTCCATGTTGGTAACCGGCGTATGAGCGATTCCGTATTCTGGTATGGAAGGCATGACATTGTGTGCGGCAAAGGCCTCCGTAATGGGGAAATAATTCGGTGTCCCATTCAGCAACGTACCGTCATCATCATCTGCGATAAGGATTTCATCCAGCAATTCGGGAATGGTGTAGGGCCGTCCGAATAGAGACCAGCGGAACAGGGTGTCGGAGTGGGCAATTGCAGTGGCCGAATCCCCAATCTCGGTGATGAGATTGACCCGCATTTTCCACAGGGCCCCCATGGATATTTCGCCCAGACAATGCACTTCACCGTTACATTCATTTCCCGGGTATTGTCGTGTATTTTCACCATGCCGCAGACAACCTCCTGGTGAACCGAAAAAGGCGTCCCCCAGACATGGTGAATTTCGCAGTGTCATTCCAGCATAATCGCTGAGACCTTCTCCCAGTCCGCTTTCATAGGGAGATGAAAACGGCGCATAGGCAAACTGGGTCAGACCATGCTGATATTCGTGATAAATCACATCAGCCATTTCACCGGTATCGCTGCATCCTCCACCGGCGGAAAACATATTAATACCGGTTCCGTCCCAGTAGGCATTGCAGGGCCACAGGGGATCTTCACTTCCGATATTCACCGTGGCCGGCATGGCGTAATCGGCCCCGGTGAAATCGTTATCCAGGGATGTGATCCAGCGATGAATGAGGTTGGCATGAAAATATGTATCCCGTTCGGAAGGTAGTGCAGAGAGATCATCAAACAAAACATTAAATGTATCCCCCGGAGTCACAGTGGCCGAAACCACGGCATCGGCCGCATTCTGAGTATTTACAGCCAGGTAATTTCCGGTAAAG
This sequence comes from Fidelibacterota bacterium, assembly GCA_046861395.1. GTDB lineage: Bacteria > Fidelibacterota > Marinisomatia > Marinisomatales > JABMOV01 > JBHHUC01. Next base: position 1,250 of record JBHHUC010000049.1, on the reverse strand, counting down.
TCGACCGTTACTAAGCGCGGTGTTGTACCTGCTTCCAGTTCATAATAACCGTCCAAATCGCTATAAGTATCTCCCACACCATCGATTTGAACGCGGATGTCTGCCAGGGGTCTTTCCGTTGTCAGTCCGTAAGGGACATCTTTCACCATGGCGCTGATCCGGCCCGAGATGGTTAATTCTTCGGTTCGATCTTCAAGGGAAAACATTTCACCTGTCATGGCATCTATCCATATTTCATAGAAACTTACGGTACGTTTCACAACGTAGGAAGGAGGGTGATGAATCTGTAGTTTAAGATGCCAGCCCAGGCGATAGGAATAGGTTTCGGATTCAGCAGCATAAATATATAAACGAGGTGCTTGAACGACCACGTCACCCCGATCACGTGCAAAATCAGTTTCCAGCCTGGCAATATCCAGGGCCACGCCGGACGGAATCAAAGGATTTGTATTCAGCTCCGGCAGGGGAAAGGTTCGGTTGCGAACCAGCATCAGATTGGCGTTGTCCTGAAAACGAAAATCAATTTTTGACTGAAATACAGGAACCTGATGAAGAATTTGCCGAAAGATTAAATACGTTTTATTTCCCCTGGTTTGCTCCACTTCCAAGATGGCGTCGGATCGATCCAGGTCGAATAGCTCCGGATGGCGCTGCAATAATGATCTGGCATTTTCGTGCGGTGACAGCCGGGGGGAAAGGTTCAGTTGGTTATCCCGGGCCGGTGCGAACATCCGTACGGCTCCGCCGGGATCAGTCTTGATATACGCTTCGGGCCCCAGGAGAGAGGCCATCTCAGCGGAACGGGTGAGGGAAAATACCTGACCGATAACGGTCAATAGTATGATGAATAAACGCATTATGAATCCATTCTATTTGTTTTCAGGACAGGAATATATCCTTGCTTTGATACAGGATGCGTCAGAAAAACAAGTAAAATGCTATCAGATTCCGAATATTAATTCTATCCGTTTTTTCTCCGGAGGGAATAAACCAGAGATTTAAGTTAGAAAAATAATCGGCCCGGGTGATTTCCAGTTCGTATGCCAGCCGGAACTTGTTTTGCAGATAGGAGACTCGGGGCGCCAACCGTGCAATGCGCTTAATGGTGGTTCCGCGGGCCATCAGGTGAGCCGTTTCGTTTTCGTTCAATGCTTGACCTGTACCCAGGTTATCGACCTGACCGAAGAATAATCCAACACGCCAGGCACCTACATGACTTTCACAATCCAGCCACAGATTTTCCGAAGACA
>JBHHUC010000048.1:0-16747 GCA_046861395.1 Fidelibacterota bacterium | reverse complement strand
CCTCAGCTGCCCTCAACTGCTGATTATTTGCTTCAAGCTGCTGGTTTGCCGCTCTTAATTGCTGTTCTGATGCTCGTAATTGTTGGTTGTTGGCCTCAAGTTGCTGGTTGGCTGCTTCAAGCTGTTGATTGGAGGCCTTTAGCTTCTCTTCCTGCTCTTTACTTTTTTGACGTAATTCTATCAGTTCAGTGATAAGCTGTGCTTTGGTTTTATTTAAATCATTTTTCATGACAAACTTTCCGGATATGAATTAACACCAAAATGATATAATATTTGCTCGCTTTCGTCACCAACCGCCATTGTAACAATTCCCGAACTTAATTGCAGACTGGTGTTTCGTCTCTTGTATCCCCCCAGTGATGAGGCAGAAACGATAAGGTGTTGCTGTTTTAGGTTTTCTAAAATACTACGAATAAGGTCACGGCCAATATTATCATATTTCTTTTTCAGGACATTTGCCCCGCCAACAAGACAAATTTCAATATTCGTTGTTGATGTTTCCAAAAGGATTAAATCGTTTATTAAATTCGAGATGGCGTTTTGGGCATATTTGTTTTCACCCTCTTTGCATTTTTTCGGTGATCTGCCGGGTAACATGATATGGGCAATGCCGCCGGTCTTTGTAGTAGTATCATATGCAATAACAGCCACACAGGAGCCTAAAGGCGTTGTTCTTATCAATCCCTCTCCTGAGCCTGTGGCCAGAAATCCTGTGGCAACAATTGTTTCTGAATTATGATTTACTATTTGTTTACCGGTGTGCATCGATCTAAAAATGCATTTAACATCTGCGATACAGATTTGCGAAATGGGAGTTTAAACCATGAGCAGGGACCTGATAAACACAAATAGAAATAGTGTGGTTATATTTGAAATATTCAATCGTATGCGGTAAACATTTTGGAATTTGAATTAGGCCTGGATTTTCTCGAAGTTGAGATAATATGTCCGAACAAATCCGAAGACAGATTGAGGAGTACCAGACCATGAAACATATTAATATAATAATATCTTAAATTCAAGCGGTTTCACGTCTTTCATTGGCGGATCACATCGGACCAAAACGTGGAATAGAATTTCCGATAGAAAAATAAAAATCTGCCGGTGCCCAATCAGGGTGTAATACGTTTTGGATAAATAATAATCCGTTTATGGCAATAAACACAAACATACCGGCCACGTGCTATGCCAGGCCTGAAACAACGCTGGGGGATCACGTCCAGCAAGTGGCCAGGTTTGATGCAATTATAATTTCAGGCTCATCATGGCCTCTCTATCTTCAACCCTCCGGCATCATACAATGAATCGTCATTCTGGTTCGGTGTAATGTAAAACATTTCAAAACAATAAACGAGGACCGGCGGTTAGTGAAAAACGTCCTGGGAAAAATCAGGATTATGTCAAACACGATCATTATGGAAAATGTCACTATGGGTGGTGGAATGGATTGAATTCCATCATTCAGGCACGAAAAGTCCGTCCCTCTTTTTCCCCGGGTTCAGCCATCCGAAATCTCTGAATTTCCTCCTTCAAACGAGAGAGGAATTTCTGTAAACTGTCTCCATGTCAGATAATAAAACAATTTATAATTCACCCTGGCGCCGCCTGGCCACAGCGTTATACACAGTCCCCAAAGACAGCCGCGTGTACGGAACGGTGGAAATTGATATCACCGCAGCAGAACGGCTGGTGAAAAAAACACGGGCGGCGGGGAAGAAAATTACCTTTACCCATCTGGCCGTGGCGGCCATCGGCCGTGCCATCGGGCACAACCTGCCGGAAATCAACTGCTACCTGAGCCGCGGCCGATTCATCCCCCGGAAAGATGTCATCGTAGCGGTGTCCGTGAACATGTCCCGGGGACAGGAAATGTCCAGTGTCCGAGTTCGCCGGGCCCACGAAAAAACGGTCTATGAAATTGCCACTGAAATCCGGGACAAAGCCGCTCGCAGCCGGCAGGGCTCAGAGCAGGAAGGAATGGGGAACAAGAATGTGTTGGGCATGATTCCCTGGCCTTTTCGCCGTTGGGTCTTCGTTATTATCAAGTTTTTCCATCACACGCTGGGCCTCGAATTTCCATCCCTGGGTCTGAAACATGATATGTTCGGATCCGTGGTGTTGTCCAATATCGGTACCCACGGGCTCAGTACGGGTATGGCGGCTCTGTTACCGGCCTCCAATGTGCCTTTGGTGATCATCATGGGTAAGGCAGAAGAAAAGCCGGTGGTTCGAAATGGTGAAATCGTGATCCGTACCATCATGCCTTTCACGGCTACCATGGATCATCGCATCATGGACGGTTACCACGGCGGCGCCCTGGCTCACCATGTTCGTAAATATCTGGAAAACCCGGAACAGCTGACGGAAGCGCCGGTTCTCAGTCAATAACCGGTTTCCACTTCAGGAATCCGGAAAGTCGCCAGACCACCAACAGGAGGATCAGGTATGCCAGCAGAATACCGGCCGCCACCCAGTAGCCCTTCATGGCGCCGTCAAAATAAACGAATGGTACATTCAGAGTAATCAACAGGGGGAACCCCAGGAACAGACTGATCCCGCTGCCGTACACGGCATCCTCCGCCACCGGTGAGTCAAATTCCGGATCCACAACCCGCAACAAAACCAGGGCCGAATTGATGGTTCCGGTCATTTCTCCGAATATTTCCACAAACCGTTCAAAATGATAGTCGTCAAACGCCCGACGGCAGGCCCAGTAGAGCCACACCAGCGTGGCGGGTCCCGCCAAAAGGGACATGATGAGAATGGGCAGCCAATACTGCAGTACAATGGTAAAACTGATCCCGGCGATGGCGCCCACCACCAGATAATCCAGGAATAATCCCATGCCCCGTGTCATCAATCCGTTATCCACCAGATATCCCCGGCCTGATTTATCCAGGATTTTCCGGACCAGCAAAGCCAGGAGCAGTCCCACGACAAAATGGAAAGACCACAGCGTCGCTACGAATCCTTCCAGGCCATTACTGACCATGACTCCGGCCAGGAAATTCACAATGAAATAGGTCAGAAGGTAAACGGTACCCACCAGGGCCAGGTGAAATGCCAGCGGTTCGATGGCTTCGGTGGACTGGGGCAAATGACCGGCGACACCCGGTGTTCCGTTCTTGATGATGCCCCGACGCATATCGGTGGAAATGTGGTCAACACCTTTAATGAAGGCCGTCTTTCCGGTCCGGATGCCCCAATTGATAATGGCCATACCGACAAAAAAGGCATATACATACCCGATCGCCGCAAAGGTCAATCCCACCTGGGCACCGCCTTCAAAACCAAACTTTTCCCAGCTTCCGGCCAGGGTGGCCGCCAAACCCGGTCCCATGCCGAACCCCAGCGGAACAACCAGCCCGATCCCAACGAAGAGATCCGGATTTATGGTATAGACCAGGGCCAAGGCCACACTCAGCCCAATCAGGCCCTGAATTAGATAGGAGATGAGGGCGGCAATGGATTTGCTCAGCGGACCTTTCCCCCATTTCTTTTTCTCCTGGCGCAGTCCCAGAGAAATAAAGGTCAGGGCCAGAAAATGATAGACATAAAGCACCAGGCGATCCGATGCCAGATCGACCCAGCCCAATCCCTGGGTTCCGACCAGCAGAGCGATGAACCCACCGATAAAATTATTAGGGACGAGGTAGGTTTGGAAAAATTTAATATAACGGCGCAGGATCGTACCTATCAGGATAAACATACTCAAATAGAGTAAATCCATAATGACCGTTCGCAGGTTAACGTCAAGATCCCAAGGACTCATAAACCCTCCTGATTAGCCAAGCAGTGGTGAAAGATCGAGAAACGACGAGTCCGCTGGACCTTGTCGTCGGCAGGTAATCTTAAAATAGGTACCCCAAACCAATATACAGGCCACCCGTGCCATCCTGGGGATCGCCGGGCCAACCCTTGTCAATCGCTATGATAAAGTTTTCATTCATCGCGATACGAAATCCGCCGCCATATCCCAGGTGGAATGAATCATTCGAGGCCGAAGGCGTGTACGATTCAGGGAGGTCATAAGGTTGGACCACTTCTCCCCCGTCCACAAAGGCGTTCAATGCCAGATAAAAGTTCTGATTCGCCAGGGCAAACCGTTTGAATTTCCAGCGGATTTCACCATTTCCGTAAAAGACGCTATTCCCGACGACGCGGTTGCGCAGGACACCGCGCAACGTCTTGGAGCCGCCCCAGCCATCGGTGGTTTTATAGGAACTGTGGACAAACGGTAACATATAGAACGGGATATCACCGGATAATTTCCCCTGGTACCCCACCCGTACGGCAAAGGATAAATCCGGGTCTTTCAAGGTAAAATATTGCCGGTGAGTTATCACCAGCTGGGAATAGGATCCCGTTTCCGCCGAAGCAACCAGGATCAGACCCTCCGTCCACATGCCCCGCATGGGATTCGGTTCATTGTCCCGGGTATCATAGATCAGGCCGGCCTTGAAAAAATTCACCCTTCCACCATCGGACTCATCGCTGGAGATTACACCCTGGTTCACGTAGGAATCAAAGAGGGTTTCCACGCCCACGGGCAAGGTGTCCTGGTTACCTTCGTTCAGGGCATCCACATCCACCGGGCCCACGTCTATGTTATAGGAACCCACACCGGCAAACCAGCGGGAATGGGCCATGGGCAGTTGGTTCTGGATATCCATCGTCGTTCGCAGCAATTTCCGGTCATGTTTATAATAGACCCGCGTAATGTAATCAGAATTGGTTTCGCTGTCGTCGATATAATCGGCATTGAATTTCGTTTCGTACCCGTTGAAGCCATAAAAATCCAATGCCATTTCTGTGAGATAGGAAATATCAATCGTTGCACGGTACCCCTTGTTGAATAAATCCTTCAGGTCCATGAACAGGACATTCCGGCCGCTGCCTTTGGTCGTCCGGGACCATTCCATGTATATCGATTTTTTATAATCGGGGTAATACGATCCGTCGGCATAATCATAGGCATTGATAATAGCCCCGTAAAGAAATCCGGTATCCGAATCATAGGAAACCGCCGGAATGCCACCTATGCTCCAACCGGTTTTTCCTTTCTCCTGCCCCGATAGCACCGTTACAGCGCTCAGCAGTAGAATGGTCACGATTACAATCCGTCGTATGTTCATCTTACCCTCTCTAATTTGAAATCGGAAATGAATTGGTGAAACAGTTTACCGATTTTTTCCCGTTTAAGGAATAAAAATTCCCGCCGGAAACAACCTCCGGAATTCAGTCCGTTGGTCGGTAGGTATCAAAGATGGTTTCGAATTCCCCATGAAATTCGGTAAACAGTTGCCAGATATCCGGATCAAAATGCTCCGGCATTACACGCCCGTCTCCATCCCGGATGATTGCCACCGCTTCGTCATGGGAAAAGGCTTTCTTATAACTGCGCTCCTGGCGCAGGGCATCATAGACATCGCCGATGGCCACGATACGGGCTTCCAGCGGAATGTCCCGGCCCGCCACACCGTGGGGATAGCCAGTACCGTCATAGCGTTCATGATGATACAGGGCAATATTATGTGCCATGGTTAAAGCCGGTTGATTTCCCAGGATCCGGGCTCCAATGAGGGGATGGCGTTTCATGACGGCAATTTCTTCCCCTGTCAGTTTTCCTTTTTTCCGGAGAACATCGGGATGAATGTGAATTTTCCCTACATCATGCATCTGAGCCGAGTAATGAATTTCATCGATAAATTGGCTGTCAAGACCAAGCTTCTGGGCCAGGAGACGGGAATAATCATTGACGCGCAGGATATGATCGCCCGTATCCTCATCATTGACTTCTGCGGCCCGCGCCAGAGCCCGTACCGCGTAGCGAAACGCCTCCCGGGTCGAATCGACCTGCTCACTGATCAGGTTCAGTACCTTGGCAATGATGGTGATAGTTTTCAGCACTACGGCATGATTCTCATTGACGACGGTGCGCCGGAAAAAGCCCAGCGCCGAAATATCGCTGCTGGTATAGGTAGCATAGCCGGTGAAATCAGGAATTATTTTTCGCACATCCCGATGAAACTGTGCCATGAACGATTCATGACTGTTGTTGAATTTGTTCCAGTTCTCCCAATACACTTCTCTCTCACCCATTAATATGGCATAAGTCCGTTTACGCGGATCAATTGTCAATTCCTGTGAAACGCTAAGTTTCCCCTTTCTCCGCTGATATATATTGCCGCGTAAAATATTGTCTTGCCCCCGATGAGCCAGCAAAATGGCCACCGGTTTATCATGCCCTCCGCCCTGATCACAGAGAATTTCCTGTAATGTCGTACTGTACGTTTTCTCAAGGTTGAATGATTTTTGATGGAAGGCCGCAAAAATATGATCAATGTGACCCGTAAGTGCCAAGATGCGATTCCGACTTTCTTCAATTTCCCGGTATGAAGCCTGTAATCGAGTTACATCTCGAATTGAGAAGAAATATTCCTGCGAATCGGCATGAAACTGATAATTCACCGTCAGGGTATGGTCATGAAAGGGAATGGTGTACAATCGTTCCCTGTTTTCCCGGCCGTTTTCCCGGGCCAGCGCATATAATTGGGCCGTCAGTTCCGCTTCGGGCAACTTAAATTTATCCAGGAATTCCCTGGTCATGGGATTGGTATAGATACGATTCCCGTCACCGTCAAGCCGGAGAATCATGTCCGGGTTAGCCTCGGGAAACATTTCCATGTTCCGCCGCACCGATAGATTCACCAGGTAACGACTGATACTGGCAATGATGAAGGGAATGAGATAGGGAACGATAAACCGGATCATACCGTAAGTAAGGTTTTCCTGCAGAGACCTCAGATAACTGTGTCCCAGAAGCAGGAAGGCACCCAGTTCCATGGAACCGTGAATGGCGGTTCCCACCAATAGCGCCACCAGCCAGGGTTTATTGAAAATCCGTTGAATATAATCCATGGAATCCGCCCCTCAGAATATCATTCGTCGTTAATGTCCACCAGTCCTTTACGAATGGCGTAACGGGTAAGGTCGGCTGTGTTGTGCAGGTTGAGTTTTTTCATGATCATCTTGCGGTGTGTGGTGGCGGTAAAGACACTTAAGTGGAGTAATTCTGCAATTTCATTCATGGTGTTGCCCATTGCAATCAGTTGCAATATTTCCTTCTGACGGCTACTGAGGACCGGCTCCGCGATATCCTCCGGTTTCCAGTCCGATCCCACTACATCCTCCAGTAGAATATCTGACACGGACGGACTTAAATACCGTTTTCCTTTAATGACGGTACGAATGCCGGCTATCAGTTCTTCCACTGCATTTTTCTTGAGGATATAACCGGAAGCCCCGGCTTTGAGACTGTTAACAATGTATTGCTGGGTGCCGTGCATGGAAAGCATGAGGACCTTGGTGGCCTTATTGCTGCGCAGGATTTCCCGGGTGGCCTCCAGACCGTTTTTTTGGGGCATGGAAATATCCACCACCACGACCTGCGGCTTTAGTTTCCGTGCCAGGCGAACCGCCTCAATACCATCGGCGGCTTCTCCCACCACAGTGATCTCCGGTTCATCTTCCAGCAGCGACAGAATTCCTTTCCGCAGGATGGTATGATCATCGGCGATCAGGACGGAAATTTTCGTCATGTGTTTTCTCCTTCGGAATCAGGATACGAATCGTGGTTCCTTTGTTGGGTATGGATAATATGTCCAGGGATCCGGTTACCATTTTCACCCGTTCGTGCATTCCCACCAGACCGGCAGTCTTGCGCTTACCGTGGTGAGTCAGGATTTCACGGGAATCAAAACCAATGCCATTATCACGAATTTCCACCAGGATTTCCTTTTCCCGTTCCATCAATTGGATGGTAATCCGGGTGGCCCTGGCATGGCGGGAAATATTCGTCAATGCTTCCTGAATGACCCGGTACAAGACAACGTCCACATCAGGGGGAAGAACAGTATTCTGTAAATTATAATGAAAGCGGACTGACTCCTTATTTCGTTTTTTATAATAATTGATATACCATTCCAGGGTAGGTTCCAGTCCCAGGTCATCCAGCATGGAAGGCCGCAGGAGTAGGGAAATATCACGAATCTGTTCTTCCTTTTCATCAATCATCCGGATTGTATCCCGGATGCGGGCCAGCGTGCGTTCATCGGCCACCTGCTCCACCGCCTGCTGTACGGCTGACAGATTAATCCGCATGGCCGTCAGGGACTGGCCCAGTTCATCGTGCAATTCCAGGGATAAATTGCGCCTTTCTTCCTCCTGAACCTGAAACAGTCGCTGAGACAGACGACTTAATTCCTTACGCTGAAACCGGATCCGGTCTTCGGTTCGTTTTCGCACCACGATCCCGGAAATCTGATTGGAAATTGCTTCAATACGTAACTGGTCCTTCACCGTCAAGGCCCTCAGGCCGAACACATAGATAATGCCGATAATATTTTCCTCGATAAAGAGAGGAACCAGCCAGACCTGGTCCAAACTTTCACCTGAATCAGGGGAAGGATTGTCATCCTCCAGCAAGGAAACCTGAAGCGGTATCTGTCCCGGAGAAATGTCATGCCAGAGGACGGAAAAAGGTATGCCCTTCATGCGTCTGGTTTTCATGATGTCCTGATGCACGGGACTGTTGTCAATCCGTATTTCAGAGGGAAAACCGTTGATCATTTTTGTTTTATACGGCCCCAGGTCCTTAAACGACTGAAATACAATACGAATGATGGCATCAGTTTCATTCCGGTACCCGATGGCCAGACCGGAGGAATGAAATTGAAAGGAAAACCAGTCCAGGATATCCTGGTAAATCGATTTCAGTTCGGCCCCACTGTTCAATTTTTCATTGATATAATTAATGATTATCAGATCATCGTTCTTTTTTTCAATTTCAATTTCAGCCATGTGTAGAGCCGTCAAATCCTGGACATAGCCGAAAGCCCGTTTCGGTGATTTGTCGGGATCGAATTCCACAATGCCGTCTATGCTTACATACCGTAAATCCCCATCCTGCCGTTGGAACCGTAGTTGGATTTTTCCGTGTCCGTTATTCAGCATATCGTTCACCACGGCGGCCAGTCGTCGCCGGTCAATGGGATCTATCATTGATTTCAGAACATCAATGTCCGGAGCCTCCTCCTCCGGCCAGCCGGCTATTCCGGTCAGGACTGTATCCCAGCGGATATTACCCGTCGCAATTTCCCATTCCCAGCGACCGATCCCGGCCCGTTCCAGCAAATCCCTGATCCGTGCTGGGTCGGTGGGAAGCAATAATTCCTGGTTACGTTTTGTCATGAATATCCTGTATTCTCCATTTCAGGCCGGGATAATCTATTAACATTCCGGGAAGCGGAATAAAAAATAATTGTACCAAGGATTCCTGTGCCCCAATCCAGTCCCGTCCCCTCCGGGGACCACCGAATAGCAGAATGCCCGCCAAGGCGGGCATTCTATTTCATCTGTCAGAATCGGATCAGAATTCCCATTTCACTGCCAGGGTTGGATAGAAATCCCAGGATTGATTAGGAAGGGGAAAATTATAGGAAATATGAACTTCTCCCCCTACGGCCAATTGGGACGACAGGCCATACCAGAGCTGGGGTTCACTGAGAAAGATCCAGTCTTTCCCACTTGACTCGGACCGATCCGCAGTCCAGAGGTCAAAGAATCCGGTGAAAGTGGCTTTGCCATGTAAAAACGGCTGAAACCATACACCGGTGAGCTGAACATCATGGGACGTCGTTCCTGACTGGTGGCGATACAGAATATCAACCGTTAGGGGTAAAAGTGGGAGTTCCACGCGGGAATTGAGACCCCCCAGCCAGATCTGTCCTAAGCCATAACCAAGGGCCAGACCGTCATTGTACTGGATCGTTGTTTGGATTTTATCCCCGAAAGGGAATCGAAAATAACGAGCCAGTTCCAGGTAGGCCAGGGAAGCACTTTTCGTCCCGGTATCATTGTACTGAATATCGACAAACCAAAAGGTTGACCCCCAATTATCCGGCTGGAACATTTCCAACGTGGATACGAGGTAACGCCTGTTCTGGTCTAATTCATAATGCAGTTGCAGATTTTGTCCTACCGCAAATGACAGCAGCAGGATAAACGATAACGATTTCATGAGACCTACTCAATACCCAGGAGTTCGACTTCGAAGATCAGCAGTGCATTGGGTTCGATTTTCCCGCCGCTGCCCCGCTCACCGTAGGCCAGGTTACCGGGAATATACAATTCCCATTTCTCACCGACCCGCATGAGCTGCAATGCTTCCGTCCAGCCCTTGATCACGCCATTCACCCGGAATGTCGCCGGTTGCCCCCGTTCTACCGAACTGTCAAATACGGTCCCGTCCAGGAGACGACCCGTATAATGCACCTTAACCCGGTCCGTGGCGGTGGGGGATGGTCCGTCCACTGATTTCAGGACTTTATATTGCAATCCCGATTCCGTTTCAACGACACCTTCCTTGGTTCGGTTTTCAGCCAGGAATTCTTCCCCGGCTTTCAAATTGGCCTCAGCCTTTAATTTGGCTTCTTCCTGTTGTTTCTGCCGCAATTCCTGTCGGAATGCCATTAAGACATTGCGCATGTCCTCTTCACTCAGTTTGGTATCATTGCCACTGTACTTGGTCATAAAACCCTGGACAAATGCATCGGGGTTTACATCCACCGATTGCGCGGAAAAGCTGGAAGCGATGTCCATCCCGATAGAATAACTGATGGAATCCTGGTGATTTTCCAGTTTTACATCTGCATTTTGGGTTGAATTGCTATTCGTGCCGCAGCCTGCCAGAAAAATGAGCAGGGAGGCCAGAAAAAATATTCGCATGGTAGTCCTTTCTTCAGACGGTTAGAAAACCGGCAAATTTACGCCACAGTGTAAGGACTTATCTTGTTTAAAATATAAAGTACGCTATTTTTTTTGGAGTTTTACGGCGTTGCCATAGACCAGTAATTCCGAGGCCCCGGCCATGACCATGGAGGTTTGGAAACGTAGACCGATAACGGCATCGGCACCGAGGACTTCGGCTTTTTCCTTGAGCCGCATTAAGGCCTGTTCCCGCGCTTCGGCCATCAGGGATGTGTATTCCTTGATTTCACCTCCGACCACGGTACGCAGGACGGCTTTTAAATCACGGCCGATATTTTTAGCGCGAATCGTATTACCGACGACAATACCCAGATGATCGGTAATATCGTAACCGGCAACTTGTTCCGTGGTCGCTATGATCATGATTCAATATCCCTGAATGGTTCGTTTTTCTTATCGGATTGCGATTCCTGAAAGACCGAATAAAAGACCAGCAATACGCCTATAATTACAGCTGCGATGGCCAATCCTGTAATGGGATGGCCGACGATAAATGTGATAATGCTTTTCACAAATGCCAGAATCAAAACAACGGCCCCGCCTATGATTAAATAAAATCCCGTTTGCTTCATTTACATTCTCCTGTCTGATTAAGTGAGTGATGTATCATTTCCCTTCCGTCAATTTTACTAAATTCTACGGTGTTTTCAACGGAAAAACGGCATGCACAGTTACCTAGATCGTTACCATATTCCATCTCATTTTACTGGCCTGCGGATCCAGGCGGCCTGTGGCGGCTATGACAAAAATCTCAGTTACCTGTTGACGCAGGAGCGTACCGGCCATCAATGGCTCATTGATCCGGCCCTGCCGCCGGAATCCTTTTCCCCACCGCCTTCTGCTGCCCTGAAAGGTATCCTTATTACACATGGACACGGTGATCACCTGGCCTGTCTTGACGATTACATGCGAATGTCTCCCGGAGCCATGATTTACAGCGCGAGTCTGTCATTCCCGGGACGATTATATCAGCACCTGTCCGATGGCGATATCATTGCCCTGGATGATGACATGATCCGAGTCCTGGCTACGCCGGGACATTATCCCGATTCATTATCGTTCTATTATCAGTCGACTCTCTTTACCGGCGATACGCTCTTTGTGGGACGCACCGGACGAACGACGGATCCAGCCGCTGATACGACCCAGCTTTATCATTCCGTGTATTTTAAATTGCTGACGCTGCCACCCGATACGCTTATATTTCCGGGACATGATTATGGCATAAAACCCTGGGTAACGATTGAGGAGAATATCACCATCAGTCCCCTGCTCCAGGCCCATGATGAAAACGATTTTATCCATCGGATGGCCGCCTTTGAGTCATCCCGCAAACCATGAGGAGTGCAATGAGAATAAAATACCTGTTTCTTCCAGTAATCCTGGTCCTTCTGGCCGGAGCCTGTTCCTCTTCCGATCCGGCCTGCAAAGATTGTGGCGGCGGACCTGAATCAGGCTATTTTTACCGCACCGTTACGGAAAATGATGCGCCGGAACTGGGCTCCCTTGGAATCAGTATCGATGAATGTATTCAGTTCAAATTTCAATCGGACGGAACATCACTGGACCTGGAAACGGTGAATGTTGTGGACGATTGTTGCTGCAACCAATATGAGCTCTGAATGATCCTGGAAACATTACCAGCCCGCGATACGGCCTTCAATGCCGTCATTGCCATTCATGGCTACACCGGGGATGAACATGCCCTCCGGCCTTTCGTCATTGGCATCCGATCCCACCATACATCCTGGTATTTTCCCCGAGCCCCTTATGCCGACCGGAAAGGCCGTGGCTATACCTGGTTCCAGGGCAATGATAAGGATGGCTGGACTTATGAAGAGTCCTTTGATCTTCTGACGGAATTAATTCAACATCTCCGCGACGAAGGATTTGAGTATGAACAAATTTATTTACTGGGATTTTCCCAAGGCGCCTGCCTATCCATGGATTTCATGATCCGGCAGAATTACCGGCTGGGCGGCATTTTTCCCATTGCCGGTTTTGTCAAGTTTCCCGATCATTTCATCCGGGATGCCACCCTGGCCAGTCGGTCAACTCCCGTCCACCTTTTTCACGGACAAAACGATGATATCGTTCCGGTGGCGGCCGGAGAACAGGCCCGGGACCTGTTCCAAAATCTCGGCTATGATATCCGGCTTACCACCTATCCGGCAGGACATAAGATTCCCGTATCAGTGGCCGGCCTGATTAGGGACGTGCTCCAGGCCTGATGCATCCCCTTCTGGATCCGGAAAAGCAAACCCTGGCCCGACGCTATGAAAAGGACAAACGGTGGGCCGGACTCCTGTCCGGATGTTTCTCCTTCCTGCTTCTTCTCATCATATTCTTTAGTGGCATTAATGAAAGAATCGTGATATCCGGCGGCGGATCAGGACCGGTGATTACACTACGCTATCTGGCCATTCTATACAGCTTGCTGGCCCTGGCCGGCCTGATACCGGATTGGTATTCCGGCTTCATCCTGGAAAAGAAATGGGGGTTTTCCAACCAGACATTTCGTTCCTGGTTCGGTGATGAGATAAAATCGTTTCTGGTGGGACTCCTGCTCATGCCCCTTTTATTAGGACTATTAACCGCAGTTATGATAATGGCGCCGGATTACTGGTGGCTGATCGCCGGCTTGGCCACAGCATTGATTGGGGTAATTTTTGCTACCCTGTTTCCGGTCCTTATTCTACCCCTCTTCAATAAATACCGGCCTATGGATGATGAAAACTTGCGTCAACGTCTGACCCGGATTCTGGCCAAGGGTCGGTTACATGCCAGTGGATTTTTTATCAGTGATATGAGCCGGCAGACTAAGAAGGAGAATGCCTTTCTGGCCGGAATGGGGCGCACGCGACGGGTAGTCCTGGGGGATAACCTGCTGAATAATATGTCACCGGAAGAAATCGAAACGGTCCTGGCCCACGAAGTGGGGCACCACCGGGACCGACATATCTGGAAGAATATTTTGCTCGGCACCGGACAACAAATTATCCTGTTTTACCTGATTCATCGTATCCTGCAGGCGATGTTTCCCGTCTTCACCGGCTCACTGATAGATACCCTGACGCTTATGCCGGCCTTTCTTCTGGCGTACGGTGGTTTGTCCACCTTGCTGTTCGGTCCGCTGAACCTGGCTCTGTCACGGTACTTTGAGCGACAAGCTGATGATACGGCCCTGAACCTCACCTGCAATCCTGCGGCCTTCCAGGCCGCCATGGCCGGACTGGCAAACCGCAATTTGTCCAATGCCTACCCAGCCGCGTGGATCAAAATGTTGTTCTACTCCCACCCGCCGATTGGGGAGCGCCTGGAAAAGGCCCGCCGCTTCAGGCCAGCGGTTTAAGCCAGTGATACAGAGGCGCCATGGTCGTCCAAATATCCAGGACAAACGGAATCAACTCCGGTGTGAACAGTACATCCGGTTGCGGAACATCGTAACGAAAATACATAACGTTGTTCAATAGTAAGGGGAGCCGATCCGGGGGTACATCATATCCGGGCGGCGTTCGTTTATAATGGGGTTCGGCCAGGCGAAAGCCCCTTTCGGCTCCGACTCTGAGAATGGAGCTTAATTCACTACCTTGTTTATCATCTGCGACGGCTTCCCGGTAGCGCGTCAGAACATCGGTTGAAAATTTATATAAACCACAATACAGTCCCAGCCGGAGTGGGTCGATATGGAGATAGAAGCCGGGATGTGTCATTTTCTTCTTTTTAAGGTCCCAGAACAGAATTCCCAGGCGGGTTTTATAGGGTGATTTATCCTTGCTGAACCGCACATCCCGGTAAATGCGAAAGAGTGATCCGGAACCGTTAAGACGGGGATCACCACCCAACTCCGGCGCAATAGATTTCAGAGCGGCATCCATGGCGGAAATGAATTCCTGTGCTGCCGTCTGAATGACCCGGAACCGGGGCTTTTGTGCTTCAAACCAGGAACGGTCGTTGTTGTCCTTCAGCTTAGACAGGAAGGGAAGCGTGTCCGCAGGAAAACCGGTAAATGTATTCATGATATCACTTGAGCAAGAGGGTGATGGGAAAATTTACACCTCATGATTCTCATGCACAAGCAAACCAGCTCCGCTACGTTTTTAGGCCGGATACGGTTTAACTACCTGACCGTCGCTAAAATTGTTGGACTCAATCGCATAAAAAATGGCCTTTTCAAGCCGATCTATTTCCTGGGGTTCTCCCCGGGGTTGGCGGCCTCACGAAATGGGGGAACAACCGAACTACCAACGGAGAGAATTTTCATTCTTACCATATCTGCGATTTTTCTATGTTCACGATATTAATAGGTCATTCCCCGGTAACTAACCTCATCATCCACTTTCATTTCTAAATGTTGGAACTCCCGGCACCTCGTTGTGTATAGTAGAAACACTCAGGAATAGAGGAAACCATGAAGCTAAATAAGTCGCATATTCTCTCATGGGTTGGTGTCATTATCGTCTTACTATCCATTCCACTAATTACCATGCAATTCACGGATGAAGTGCAATGGGATGGCTTTGATTTTTTCCTCATGGGGACCCTCCTCCTGGCTCTGGCCGGGGCCTGGGAATTTCTGGCGGCCCGTGCGGGTACAACTCTCTACCGGATCGCCAGCGGAATTGCCCTGGTTGGTATGTTGCTTCTGTTCTGGATCAATGCCGCCGTGGGCCTCATTGGCAACGAAGGGCAATCGGTCAATCTGCTCTACGGTGCTGTGTTGGTAATCATTGTTGCCGGGGCCGTGTTCTCCCGCTTCCACCCGAAAGGAATGGCGGTCACGCTGGGAACGGCTGCCACGGTCCAACTCTTTATACCCACCCTGGCCTATTTTCTCTGGCCGCCGCCCGTTATATCCTGGTCACCGGGGGTGGGGCAGATATTTGTCGTGAGTGCTTTTTTCTCCCCACTATTCCTGATAGCGGCGTTATTATATATTCGGGCGTCCACCGTTCACAAGACCGGTTAATTCCACCCGGACCAATTCGTGCATGGCCTGGGTTGAATCAAATACCAACAGCAACACACTTGTCTTTACGCCGGTCAATTCGAAACGGCTTTGCTTTCCCAACCCATGATGACAATCGGTTCCCCACGATAGGTGGACCTTCCCACAGTTTCCCAGCCCAGCGCGGCATAGAGCTTTTCCTGATCCCACGTAAAGAGGTATAATTTATCATATCCCAACCCATGAGCATGGGCGGTGACGGCCTTCATTAAGGCCGATCCCACTCCCTGTTGGCGATAGGGCCGATGAACATAAACACTGGCTACACAGGGCGATAAATCGGGACGACCGGGAATGTCGCGCTCCACAACGCTGGCGGATCCCAGAGGATCGTCGCCGTCAAGGGCAACAAAAGAGAACGGAATATTTTCCCGGTTTAAATGACTATGAAGGATGGCCCGACGGCGGTCAATGGAATCATTGACATGTAGATAGCCCCATTGATCCAGTAACCATTGGGACAGAGTGGGAATGACATGAACTGCATTAGCCAGATGACAGATGGAATATTTCATCTATTGACATTTCTCCAAACAGGTTTTCCCTCAGGAAAGATTTCATCAGTCACCGCCTTGCATGGCCTGGGCGGCCAGTAGCGTGGTAAGACGCCGAGGTAGAAAACGGTAACAAAAGATAAAAGTACGATTCCAGCGACCGGCAATGACAAATGGTTTCCCTGCCAGCAAAGCCCGCAACCCGATTCTGGTTACCGTTTCACTTTCCATCATGGAAAGTTTCTGAAACAGTGTCAACCGGTTCTGTCCCGCCGCCGCAAAGAATTCCGTTCGTGTCACACCGGGACAAAGGGCAGAAACCTGGACTCCGGCTGGTTTCAATTCATGATGCAATGCTTCGGAAAAAGACAACACATAACTCTTGGCGGCTGAATATGTACCGTACAGCGGGGCC
>JBHHUC010000047.1:0-16810 GCA_046861395.1 Fidelibacterota bacterium | reverse complement strand
GTAATTTATAAAGCAAATAGTATTAGCAGACATGGGATACCGCCCCTCTTTCACTTGGGACTAAATACACTTTTCTGTTTTTCAGAAAAAAAAGTTGAAAAAATGAAAAATAGTGCAAAATTAACCCGCATCCTCATTGAGATGACGGAGCAACCATTGTCTGATCAGGATATCAATGCCCTCTACGATATCATTTCTGAGATGGCATATCGTATATTGAAGAAAAAGGTTTATAACAATAATTATTACTTCAATATCATTAATTCCAACGATAATTATCTTAAGGAAGAAGCCATCAGTATTATTGCTGTCCTGTTTCGCACCAATGACCGGGGAGAATTACACGAACTGGCAGATTATTTCCTGCCAAAAATCCATCGCATTGAAGCCTGTCCGGAAGAGTCATTCTATTGGTTGAGAAAGCTGGTTTCATCCAAACTGCGTCAGGAATTGATTCATCGCTTTAAACAGGAGGACGTGGAAGGATTTCGCTTATACCGGAATCTCATGCTGTCTCCCAACCGTCATCCCCATATTGGGAAATTTACAATCAATTATCGAAAATATTTCTATTATGATGACGGAACGACCATGACGGTTATTTATAACCGAAAAGATAACCCTGTAACACGGGAAACATTACTGCAATGGCTGGATGAAATCCCCATGGAGAAAGCCACTGCTCCCAATCTGCTCCTCCAATTGTTGCAGCGGTGCCGCCAGCAAATGGATGTACAGAATTATATTTCCTTTTCCATTCTCCTTTCCTGCTTTAAAGCCAAAAACTGCACCCGTCATTTTGATTACGATGAGAGCATGATTAGAAAATCCGGACCCTTGTCCATCAATGAATATGAACGAAAGCTCTTATTTAATAAAATTCAAACCCTCATGGAAGAAATTTTAAACAAAACATATATCAATCGGCAGAAAGTTACCAACGGCGAACGTAATATCTACCTTACCATCGTCATGGAGTATTTTGATGATTTAATCCATACCGGCAAGGTTAAATTATTACCCAAATATTTAAACCAAGTTGAGGGTTCAAAACAATTGAACGGGGCGTGGCAACACCACCGAAGCCGGATTGAATACATGATAAAACAGGGGAAAAAGTATTTACAGGAATTAATTATTCCGATTTAGACTGAAATGCACATATAGACTAAATGTATGAAATGCTTATCTGACATAGAAATTGATGTGTTGGCGGTAAAGTCCCTGGAAAGTTCCTTTATCCCGCCGGCCGAAATGCAGCATATTGAAACGTGTGCCTTCTGCCGGACCCGGTGGAAAACGACCCTAAATATCTATCAACCGTTGCCATCCCTACCGAAAGCGCCGACCCAACCCCTGACCCTTCACCCGGTATCTATTCCCCAGCCGACGCAGGTACATCATCGGACGGTCCTAGCAGCCGATTCCGGTTCAGACATGAAGGCCCGCTTTGTTAATACCGGTGTTTTCAGTACTGAAAAAGAGAACATGATCATCCGCATGATGCGGGATGGCCAGGAAAAGAAAACCATGCTCCATATCCTCGCCGACGATCAGACCCTTGCGACCCACGCCTGCGTCACTCTCAAGGATGTGGAGGAGTGCTGGCTCAGTAATGCCCAGGGCGTCGTCACCATCCCGGAGGAATTGGACATCAACGTGGAGGAAACCAGCATTCAGGTTCGGCCGGCTCAGATCATTCGCCCCTTGAGGTTCATGCCTCTTGAGAACAATAATCCCCCTCCCCAATCTCAGATGATTACCCTTGCCGGGGAACTGATTCCCATTACCATTACGGTCCGGAGTAAATCCAACCGGCGGAAATGGGATGTTACCCTTTCGCTTCCCAAGACCTGTCCCAACTTATACGTGGCTCTCATCGGAAATGATTTTCAAACGCCTCCTCTTCCCATTGCGCATAATACCATTTCTTTCTCCGCAATTCCATCCCTGGATAACTTAGCAATCCATATTTACTAGCACGGAATTCCTCCCTGAACAATTTCCTGCAACAGGAAAATCAATTTCAAGCATTACTCTTTGCCCTGCGCAACGAGACACACCGCCGGTTTCAGCTTTCAGCAATGCTGGCATTTTTCTGCCAGTTACCGTCCCGCACACACTCTGACCACCTGATATCATATTATCAGGAAATGCTGCCTTACTTTCCGCTGGCCCTGCGCCCCGAAAACCTTACCTGTCGTTCGTCAGATGATTTGAATCACCTGCTGTATCATGTAAAAGCCATGATAAAACGGAAAATACTGGACAAACCCACTGGCCAGGAATACGTTCAGACGATTCTCCAATCGATCCAGAACCTGCAACAATACCTGGGTCAGACATCTTCATCACCTGCCCATCAGGATCGGCGGACTCCCGGAATTAAAAATGAACGACCGGCCCAGGTTGTTCTGGTGGAAAAACGAACTACACCACGCCCGGATGTGGCGGCGGGATTCATCATCCCCTTGCAGGTCATCATTGACCCCTTGTCAGATCACGCTGAGCAGGATATCATCTCCTTTAACAATGCCGGCCTTAGCGACAATGACATGCTCTTTATGCAGATTACGCTGGCCTTCAGGTTCGCCAAAACCTATATCCTGGGGAAACATGTAGCCCGTATGACTTTTTTCCGGGTGGTGTACCAGTTTCCCAATCTGGATGCCGCTGTTACCGGTGGCTCCCTGGGACTGGCCGCCTGCTTACAAACGATTGTTGTCCTCAGCCGCATCTGCGGCCACCGATTTTCCTATGCAATCAGACCAGATGTTACCTTTACCGGATCCCTGGACGGGCACGGCACCATTACGGCCGTGTCACCCGACAGCGTGGTGGCCAAACTCAGAGCGGCCTGGTTTTCTCCGATCCGGGTCCTGGTTCTACCACAGGAAAATCACGGCAATTGCATCACCCTGCTAAACGAACTAACCCAAACCTACCCCGGGAAACGACTCGTCTTAAAAACACCGGCGACCGTTGCTGACTGTCTGCAGGATCCCGCCATCGTTCGACGTTATAAGCGACCGATTGCCGACCGCCTGAATACTCGCCGCTTCCGGCGACAAATCCTTTTTTCTCTCCTGTCCGCTCTGACCGTCCTCTCAATGACGCTGGTTGCCATTCTGGCGTTGGATGATAATCCGGTGGAATTAATCGGAAACGGCAGGACCATTGTTGCACGCAACGCCAAGGGACGGGCCTTGTGGAGTCAATCTTTTCCGGAAACTCAACCCCTCCAACCGGGATGGAATCGCCGAACCCGATACGTGATACAGGATTTCAATGGTGACGATAATAATGAGGTGCTATATGCGCCATTTCTGAATCGTGATGCGATCACACCGCACCTGATCCTCTATAGCCATAACGGGGATATCCTGTGGCAATATCAGGAAGTAGAATCTCCAGTGTTTGGTCACCAGGTCTATGATCCCCTCTACCGAACGACACTCATATTACCCTACCAATTCAAAAACACAACCTTCTTATTTGCTGTTTTACAACATGAGCCATATTTCCCCTGTAAACTGATCCAGTTTGACCTGGAAGGGACTCCCGTGCAGACCGCATGGAATCCAGGTGCCCTGTACTGTGCCCGGCTGATCGATGAAGACGGCGATGATATTCCCGAACTTTTTTTAACCGGTACGCATAACGATTTTGATCAGGGGATCATTCTCATATTTGATATTGATAATATCGATGGTGCTACGCCGGCCACAGACCAGAATTATTATGCACATGGTGCCGGGCCTTCCCGGGCCAAATATATTATCCGTTTACCGCGTATCAATCCTTTATTCCAAAGTCAGGACAGAGAAATGGTCCTACTCGTGAATCGCGATGCATCCGGCCATTATTTCCTGAATTTTAACACATGTTACGGTGGTATCCTCATTCGACTTGATCAGGACTTCCAGTTATTGGATATCGATTTTACAGATGAGTTTATCGATAACTATTATAATGCCAATCAGCAAGTGTTTTCACCCTCCCGCTACTATGAACCCATTTTGCGGGCCTTGCATCACATTGAATTCTGGGACGGTTTTCGCTGGGTCAATCGTAAAACAGTCAACTATTATTATTCCCATTAATTTTTCTGAATCCCTCCGGTTTGATCCTATCCTGTAGGCCGTAAATAATCGTATTATTCTTCATGAGTAAAATCATAGTTGTTTCTCCGGCCTACTCCTATTGCAAAACCGGGGAATTATTATTTTCATGTCATATCGCCCCGGGTCAATTGGGAAATGACCGTATTTCAATAGTCCCGTCGTCTTTGTTTCCCAACTTTTCGTTTCCAACTTGTCTGTAATATTCGGAAGAAATATCCCTAAATTTGTGACCGTTTCCGGGCCCATAGCTCAACGGTTAGAGCAGCGGACTCATAATCCGTTGGTTCGGGGTTCGAATCCCTGTGGGCCCACCAAATAACGCGAGGTCAGCGCCAGCTGGCCTCTTGTTGTTTCGGGACAGTCGATGAGAACACAAAGGTTTGATTACGAAGTATTCCACCAGAGGTGGGATACTGAGAAACCACCAAGCAAAGCGCAGATAAATCTCTGTGAGCCCATTTTCTTATGTGTTTGTTAATTATAATAAAACTAAGGTTTATCTTTCTTTATATATGTGGAGCCAAGGCTATAGAATTATGTATGATTCGTCCTGATTCCCCGAGGAATGTCATCTCCTATAATCCACCTTTCTGATGATAGAAGTTGGAAATGTGCAAGACAATATCAATGACATTTTTTGTATTGTGAAAATCCACCTCCTCAGGGGGGTATGCCGGGGGGAGTTTGTTGATAAATTAAAAACTACCTGTACGGAATGGAGACGGTTAATGGACTTCATCAGACCCTCTTCAAAATTACAGAACGCTATAGTAACCAAAATCAAACAATGCATTAACAAAACAAATAGTGTCTTTGTAGAGGCTGTAAGATATAACTGTAATTTACTACGGTTAATTTATTATGATGCAGCTGGTCTCTGATCTGGCGCAGGTTGAAAATGGCACGTTTTATTCTTTATAATCTAGATTTAGACCTTAAATACTAGTTAGGCCAATCCGGTGGCAAACCGATGCCCGCCTCATCTTTGTTGTCTCGACTGGAGAAGAATTGAATACCCCAAATGATGGCTGCTGTACCAAGAGTATAAATAGTATGTTTTGGCGTCAGGTATTTCGACCAGTTGATGGGTTTTTTATTTAGACACTTTTCAACGAGCCCTTGAATTTTTTCTTCAACCCTGCCTGTTGCGTCTGGGATGGTGTCCCCAGATCGATTGATTACTTTTGCTTCATCGATGGAATAAAGAGTCAAAAACATGTTTTTATTATCAATGTCCATTTCCCATACCAATATATAAACACTCGTTGAATCTCCTGAATTCAGCCCCTCCAAACATTCGGGTTTAACGCATAAAACACTGTCGTCTTCATATAAATCTGATAGGGATTGCAATAATACCAGTTGATTTCCCGATTCGGTTACGGCTTTCTGAACATAGCCATTATAGAGATGCTCCAATTGATTAAAGAATTGTGGTGCTACTATAACTTTTTGTGGTTTTGATTTTTCAATGCCAGGTATAGGACTTTCTACGTTTGAAGAATCCTGCGGAATGCCAACAGATACGAAAAGAATCAATATAATTAACCATCTTATCACTGGATAAATACCATTTTCTTTGTTTGATTGAAGTGATGTCCATCTGTAAGTGAACGGGCCGTAATGCGGTAAAAATACATACCCGAACTCACTGGCACATGACGGGTATTGGTACCGTCCCAGGCTACTTGATAATCACCAAAATCCTGACGTTTTTGAATGAGGGTTTGTATGGCCTGACCACGAATATTATAAATTATAATTTTAACATCAGATGGCTTTTCAAGCGTATAGTGTATCTGCGTTTGACCATTAAACGGATTGGGATAATTCTGCGCGAGAGCATAGGATTGTGGTAAGGTGGATAACAGGTCTTCAGCGGCTTGTTTTACTTGGGATGTAGGTCCAGTTATGACAGTATATCTTGAAGGAAATTCATTTTGGACATTGATTTGAATCGAATTCCGATTCGTTATATCAATGTAATTCCGCATAGATAAGTCCAACCAAAATCGACTATATTGGGTAGGAAAATCTCCAAGGAGATCCATATTCACATTCGCCAATCCACGGAATACATTAGAAGAGATGAGAATCGTCCACGATTGCAGCTCCGTATCAATGGATCGAATGTCAGATGTAAATGTAGTGATTCTGTCATCCAAGTCATTATTATGTAATTCAAGTTTCAGATAGTGGGATTGATTCGGTGGCTCAATATTGTCTAAAGCATCTTTTCCATCCCTCGCCACTGAGGATTGGCCGATTCGATTTGTGTTATCAGCGTATCCCTCTTTGGATACCGATAGATTTACAATCCAACCGTCCGATTGCCTTGCTGCTCTGTTCTGGTGTAAATCCGTCAGCGGTTCCAAAGCAATGGATTGAATACTGTCGCTCCAATTGTAAACCGCATATCCTCCCCAGGGTCTTAAACTATCCGTGGTGGTTTTCCACCCCTCACCATCAAAATCACCATAGCTGTAGGGACCGGAGAACAATTCCTGATCAATGGTTGCCCCAATTGGGAACGGAAACGGTGAACTGATCAAATTCCATCCTGGATTAACCATAACATTAAACCCGGATAATGCTACGGATGTACCTGCCCCAACTGAAAATTCAACCGTATCTACCATACGCTGATTTAACCAGTATCCTTTTCCTGCCTCCAATGTGTCAGGCGTGAACCAGTTTTCTCCATTCCAATCGAAAACCTGCCAGGTTTTATTGCTGTGATTTCGCCCAAATACGTCCGCTAATATCGTTTCGACTGTCGGGTCATCAGGCAAGATGGGTGACGATATGATACGCCATTTCCCTTCAGGAATTCCTGCTGGATAGGCACTGCTTTCCATGGTTATAGAAATAGAATGTTCTGGGATGATGACGGGAATGGATGCCACATCCGTTTGAAATACTACTCCCGCCGAATCTATGGCAGAAATGTAGTGTGCTAATCCATTACCACTCACCCGAGATCCTGGAATGACAGCAGTAAAAATGAGTCCCCGTCCAGGTTGTGTCATGGGTATGCTCTGGAAGCCTCTCTCTCCTCCCACCGTATAATATAGAGTAGCCTCCGTTGCATAAAAATAATCTGGGAAAGCCACCGAAATCCCCAGGTCGCTGCCAGCATCTTGAGGAGCATTTGAATAGTCAGTTATGTCCACCTCATCTGCCGGATGCACCGTGACCGTCATTGTGTCAGGAACGGATGCAAGCCCATAATCCGATACGATTAACACAAATTGTAATTCGGTCAAATCGTTAACATCCGGCACTAGGAGAGATGGATTAGGAGATAACGGATGTGTTAATTCAATGTTTTCCAGAGATATCCATTTAAACGAAAGAGAATCCCCATCGATGTCATAGGAGTATTCACCATTCAGTTCCACTACAACTCCTGCCAGAGTCGAAAAATTAGTATTGGCAATGGCAACGGGCGCATCATTTATGTTTTCGACTGTAATTGTCCACGCTTGATATACAGGTTCAGACAGTCCATCGGTGGTACTGATAATCGCGTTATATTCACCTACGTCATCATTTGTCGGTGTTCCAATAATCAGGGAATCACCGACAAAATCCAACCACTCCGGAAGGGTATCAATGGTTAGGGTTACAGGATTTTCATCCATATCCAGTATTTCCGGTTTGTAGCGATATTCCTGATCCTGTGAAACGACCAATACAGGATCGCTGGTAAACACGGGCGGTCGATTTGTTTGAAGAATAAAGACGGTTAATGTATCCTCCACAAAGGCACTATTGTTATCCGTAGCGCGGAGGGTCATGTCAACCGTGCCAATAAAATTTTCCTGAAGATACACTACGACAGCCACACTGTCTGTTTCGACTTGATGAATCGCCACTGAATCCAACCCACTCCCGAGAATATCCGATGAGTATGTAAGATCATCCCCCAGGTCTTCATCATAAAAATTGTCCACGATGTTTTCAAATATGGTATGAACACTATCGTCTGACATGACATACTGATCTTGGAAGGGCGTTACTAATTGGGGCGGATCGTTTGTATTGATCACTTCAATTATAAACGATTGAATGACCGGATCGGCAACATGATCCCAAACCGATAATTCTGCCGGGTGTGTCCCAACCTGCTGATTCGAAGGTGTCCCAACCAGGAGTGTATCGTTTGATAAGCTCAACCAATCCGGTAACAAATTGGCTGATATAACAAGAGTATCATTATCTACATCTTCGACAAGAATACGATACATATATTGCTCATCTTCCAGAACGGTCAGGATTGGATCGCTCATAAATACCGGTAAATCATTTACAGCTTGTACGATATATAAGGTTTCTTGCCAATCACTGAGTTGATCATTATTGACATCGCTGGCTGTGTAGCGGATATTTTCTTCACCAAACCAGTTTTCATCAGGTGTGGTAATGGTAACCACATGGTTGCTGTCCATAGACACAATTAAGTCATTTTGACCTGAAATGGTCCAATTCACATCCCCTTGATAATCCAGGAAATCATCCAAATCGAATACAGTAAAATGTTCCCCTTCTTCAATTGTCTGAGATGGAATATCCAGGACCGTAGGAAACACTTGCGGCACCAGCGTAAATGAAACCATCGCTGAATCAGATAAGGCTGCCTCCGTTCCCACATCCGTGGCAATAATATATATATTTTCCGTCCCACCCCGGTTAGAACCGACCCATTCTGGTTGAATGGTAGTACTATCCAAAAAACTGATGGCGATTTGGGACACAACCAATTCAAAGGGTGATTCCGGACTGCCAATAACATCATTATTTATAAATGGAATGGTATCATTTAATAATAAACTATCACCGCGGTCAGCATCATAAATCCTAAATGTAACGTTGTCCCCATCATTGTTTCCGAAGATAGTGAGGAAATAAAGGGATTGATCCAAGACCTGCATGGGTTGGGCAATACCACGGCATTCGCCATCCACAAAGGCACCTAATAGATTACCCGAATTTGAAGATTCCTGTTCTCGCAGCATGATGCGAGTTGTTAATGACATATTGTACTGAAATTCAGCAGCATTTACAGACCAATTCGGTGCCGGCTGTGGATTTGAACTGGGGGCAAAGGCGTAACTCCAGGACACTGATTGACCATCTTCCTCTATTAAATAATTATCCAAGTTGATATTTTGAAATTCGCCACCAATACCAATCGTGTCCGCTGGAATCGCTAAAATGGTTGGCGCATGGTCCTGCGAGAGAATGGTAAAAGTGGCCGTGTCTGAATCATGAAAACCGTTGCTGGTCACATCCGTGACTGTAAACACTATCGTTTCACTACCCACCCACCCCGGCGTCACCGGGGTCACTGTCACTACATGTGACGAATCAAGGGTCACATTCAAATACTGCATACCCATAACACTCCAGGTAATACTGTCACCATCCTCTTCCGTTAAATAATCATCCAGATCAAAACTGGTGAAACTGCTGCCATCCTCAATAGTCTGATCCAGTATGCCCGATACCAAGGGCGTATGATCTGGCAGAATAGTAAATAGAGCTGATGTGGAATCGGTATAGGTATTGAGAGTCCCAACGTCACGGGCTACAAAGCGGATAGATTCCGTCCCCGACCAGGCTGGGTCCAGAACCGTAATCTGTGCCACCTGGGCACTGCTGATGGTCACATCCAGAAAACCCGCGGTGAGATTATAGGGCGCTTCCGGCGTACCCTCTGCATCGTTGGCAATGAAGTCCAGCGTTTCGTTCACGGGCTCATTCAGAGATGTCCCACTGTTGTAAAAACGGAAGTGTATCGTTTCTCCGTCCACGTTGGCATAGACGGTTAGGAAATACAACCATTCCCCCAGAGCCGGGACACCACTCACCACTCCCCGGCATTCCCCATCCACAAAGGCTGCCAGTATTGATTCACTATCATTTCCCGCTTCCCCACGGGACGTGACCCGGGCCGTCACAGTCATGGTAGAAACAAAATCCGCCGGATTAACACTCCAGGAGGGTATCGTATCAATTTCCACCGGAGCATCGAAACCATAACTCCAGGCAATGCTGTCCCCGTCCTGCTCGCTAACGTAGTCTGATAATACTATGGGTGCAAAACTGCCCCCGTTCCCTATGACCTGACCCGGAATATTGCCCACCACCGGCGGATGATCCAGGGGCAGGATGATGAATTGGGCCGTGTCTGAATCATGAAAACCGTTGCTGGTCACATCCGTGACTGTAAACACTATCGTTTCACTACCCACCCACCCCGGCGTCACCGGGGTCACTGTCACTACATGTGACGAATCAAGGGTCACATTCAAATACTGCATACCCATAACACTCCAGGTAATACTGTCACCATCCTCTTCCGTTAAATAATCATCCAGATCAAAACTGGTGAAACTGCTGCCATCCTCAATAGTCTGATCCAGTATGCCCGATACCAAGGGCGTATGATCATAATACAGAAAAATATGATAATTTATCGGTTCTGTAGGTGTACCAAGGGATGTGTTGGCCGTGAATGTGTATGCTTCCGAAATAGGTAGAATTGTATCTTCCAGGGAGGAATAATATTTCAGGGACATATCCTCCTGGGACTGATTGGAGTAAAGTGTAAGAAAATACATCCAAGACCCCAGTACATTGACCGGCTGAACCACACCGCGGCAGGTATCATTAACAAAGGCACCAAGATAGGAAGCCGAATCACCCTGAGTTACGTAATCCAGTTGCACCAGGGCGGTGACATTGGCCGTAAATTGATATTCTGAAGGGTTCACCGTCCATAAAGGTGCCTGACCCCACAACAGGGTTTGAGCGGTTCCCAGATACAGGCACCATTTCGTGACGGTTTTCATTGTATTCCTGTCGTGCTTATTTCAGAAGAATCATTTTCTTGACACTTCGGAATGAACCGGACTCCATGACAGTTAAGTACATACCGGAAGGCAATTGCCGGCCATAATCATCCCTGGCGTCCCACCGAATGAAGTAGTATCCGGCTTCTCGGTATTCATTCACCAGTGTGCGCACGTATTCACCCTTCAGGTTATAGATTTTAAGCGTTACATCATTATCCCTTGGAAGCCCAAAACCAATATTCGTAATTGGATTAAACGGGTTGGGATAGTTTTGACCAAGGCTGAATTCCTCTGGTATAAACCCTTCGTCGCCAATTCCCAATATCTGGTTGGTGAGGGCAAAGGGTTCTGCGAGGTCACCCAGAGCTGCATTGGGTTCGAAGGTAACCGTTTCGTTCACAGGTACGATAACGTCCATTTGGGCATCATACAATTTGAAATGAAGGACTTCACCCGCAGTGCTGTTGCCATAGATCATCAGGAAGAAATAGGTCTGATCCACGGACTCGATGTATACCGCTGGAACCACACCACGGACTTCTTCTGAACCGTCCGGAAGTGTAGCAAAGGCCGCCAGCAGGTAACCTTCACCGATGACCAATTGCTCATCAATTTCAATTTGTGCTGTCATGGTCATTGTGAATTCGTAATCTCGGGCATCCACGATCCAGTCCGGTGCATCCTCAATGGGATAACCATCAGAGTCATTGCCAGGTTCGGGTACTGTGGGTGGCAATTCTGCCGGATAGGTTAGGGTACCACCGTTAGTGGATTTCAGTAGATAACCCAAATGCGGTGTCATGAATGTGAGACTACCTAGCCAACCCACATTTTCAAGATATTGAGCAAAGCCGAACTGACTCTTGATTAAATCCCCCGTGATGGCCTCCAACGAAACTAGGGCTTGGTTGATTTCCAGACTGGTCTGCGGCTGGTAGCTCACCCAGTTCCAGCCGGGGTTGATAGGAATCGGTGTAAGTTCAACATCCACCGGGAATCCCAGGAGATCCAAGGTATCAGGATCGGTTATATTGATTTGATACATGGATAGGTTCCCCAACGAATCCAGACCACCAACCCATCCGGCCGACTCCACATATTGGGAGAAAGAAGTCTGGCTCTTAACAAGATTTCCACCTGCTGGTGACAGACTACTCAATACACTATTAGTGCTCATATCAGCCGATTCCAGGTTCAGGCTGAACCAGGTCCAACCGGCCGGCAAGGAGCGGCTTTGAATGAGCTGGTTGGTGGCGGTTATCGTCACTGGATCGGAAAGTGACCCCTGCACCGCATTTGCCTCGAAACTATAGGCTTCCAGAATAAACCCGTAATTCACACAATCCGAGGCATCCCAGACTTTGAAAGAAAGGTTTTCTCCCTGTGATACGTTACTGTAAATGGTGAGAAATACTTCATAATTATCTAGGTCAGGTACATATTGGATATTCGCCACGCCACGCAATTCCTCACCCACAAACGCACCCACCATGTCATAGGTATCGTTGGACTGGACGTCATCGATGGCCAAGATACCGATCATGTTCATGGAATATTGAAATTCTGATGGTGATAAGGACCATTGTGGTTCATGGCAGAGAATACGCATATCGATAATCAGGGGTTCATCTCCCATCGTACTTGAAGAATAAATGGTCTGATTGTAAGTACCAGCACCAACCCCCAGTGCCAAGGTTATGGTTATGGTCATCCCACCACCCGGTTGAATGGTCCCGCTGGTTGGACTCACATTTAACCAGGCAGGGATATTGATGATATCGAAGGACTGTGGTGATCCGCCATTATTCACCAGCAGACGTTCTTCGTAAAATATTTCATCGTCGTACATAACTCGATCGGTAATGTCACTACCGGTCCATTCAATGGGGTTGCGATTCACGAAGAATTCCCATTCCACCGGACCCGACTTCATATTACCATAGACATCGGCAATGTTGCTCACCGTAGCCCTTAGTATCTGGTTTTCAATGTACTGGTTCGGAACATTTGGTTCAATAAAGATTTCGTTCCCACCACAGGTGTAGGTGTAATCCACAGAATTCCCCGTGGCCGTGTTTGCCAGGCTCACATCCCCTGCACCGGGGTTGATAGCCTCACAATCGATGTCTTCATCCATGGTGAGGGATATGAGGTCGTTTTGCCCCAGGATGCCATCCACCGGGCTGGGTTGACCGACCACAGCTGGTGGATTTCGGTCAATAACACCGGTAACGATCGGTGATGTACCGGGATAGAGGCCGGCATTGCAGACTGCCACTACCCGCAACTCATACGTGCCGTCCGGAATAATATCAGGATGGATATTCCACGGGATCAATACAAAATCTTCTGTTAAGGAGT
The DNA here is from genome assembly GCA_046861395.1 of Fidelibacterota bacterium. Taxonomy (GTDB): domain Bacteria; phylum Fidelibacterota; class Marinisomatia; order Marinisomatales; family JABMOV01; genus JBHHUC01. The sequence goes on along the minus strand of JBHHUC010000047.1, from coordinate 3,465 downwards.
CCTTGGGTACAGTCGTTGCTACAAACCAGTCATTTTCCTCCGTTTTGTTGGAATTGAGTGGTTCAACAGTTGTGTACGGATTTGTGGCCAAGCGGTCACCTTTTAGTGCCGGTTCGAACAGTTGTTCTGGCCTAAAAACGAAATTCTCCGGCGCAGCGAAAGGATGATCTCTCTTCGCCAGGCGTTTCACTTCCGTTTCACCAGCAGATTCTTCTCCGAACCTGGCCAGCATAGGAGGTGGATCACCATTGTTACCTGGACCGGCTAAGGGTGTTGCCTGTCGGTATTGAAGTTCTAACTGGGTGAACTCGGGATCAAACCGGTCGTAACCAGTAACCGTGATCCAGAGGGAATCTTCCGGATTGTTCCCTGTCACCAGCCAGTTATCTTCTGGAACGGCGATGGCCACTTCCGTACATGGCTCAATGAACTCGACTGAGAAAAAGACGGAATCACTCAATGGAATGGGTGCGGTTGCGTCCCCTCTCGCTCCCCACAATTCATACTCACAACCCGACACCAGGCGCAAACCAATATCATTGTAGATATAGGCATTAGGGCCACGATTAACCGTCATCGTAACGGTTGTCTGTTGTCCCGCCAAAAGGAAAATGGGAAAGGATTCCTCAAAATCAATACCATTAATGGAAATACTGGCCCCATCGGGGTTGGTATCTTGAAGAACCTGAAGATCAAAAGTGCCGTCTTCAGAGGTCTGACTGGTGTTCCCCAGGTAAAGCGTGAATACAGCTGGCTCGTCCGGGGGAACATTGACGGCCGTATATTGGTCCATTGACATGGTTACATCCTCACGGGGAGCTGTGTTAGGTTCCCAAGGGCAGGAACTGGCACCGCTAACCAATTCAAAGACTGGTGAACCGTACACACCATCGGTATAAACATTGACCGAAAAATAATCACCAGGATCATTATCGCTGAGGACATAACCGAAGGTGTTCGTCTGCGAATTTGTGGATGTTTCCGATTGGCCCTGGGTAATGGACAAATTCGTGTAGACTTCACCAGAAACACCAAAGCCGTTGACCGTTAAACCAGCAGAAACCGCCACACCGGCATCAACGGCTATTTCCATTTCGGTGGTCATAGTTTCACTGATTTCTGTCGTTTCCGTGTATTCATAGGATCCAGTGCCCGCATCAAAGGAGATATTCTGGCTAAAACTGGCGGCATCCTTTAGATTATTATTCTTCTGTATGATCTGTTCCCACATTTGTGCTGAGGAGGTGTCACCAACCGCATACAGAGAGGGAATTAACGTTCCCACAATATGAGCCTCGGAATAGACATAGTTGGTGGCAAAGCCCTGGGGTGAGACGATTAAATCCTGAACAATTTCAGGTTGACAGGTACTATTGATCTGTAAAACATCCGTAACGCCGTACAGCAGATTCATAGCACCTCCGATGAAAATATCACCTCCTTCACCAACCACCGCATCATCATCGGATGTATTGTAAGCCTCTGTCGTGGTGAAGGTCCAGGACTGCTCGAAATAGTCGGATTGGGTTTGCGTTACCGAAGCGGAAGCTGTTAGGTCCATTTCAATCTCCAACTCAACATCTGGTACCCCCCAGGCACCGGCAGACAATACCCAGTCTGATCCCATATGGATGGTGGCCGATCCGCCAGCGGTAAATTCCGTACTGGACTGGAAACTCACAGAATAGGAATTGGCATTTTCAGTGGAGTAATAGGAGTAACTACCATCACCGGGCGGATCGCGAAGAATCATGATTGGAATTTCCGGAGTGGTCGTCGTAAAGACTGAATTTCGCGGTCGATTCCCCAGCACAATGGCCCACTCCGTTGCCGTGACCTGTTCACCGGTTTCGTTTACTTCGGCGATGACCTGAATATTTTTCTGATAAGGATAATCCCCACCCCCTAGGATATTGGGATATCCGGCCTTATGGGTCCAGGTGGCATGGCCGTCGGTGAACATGAAGGTTGAATCCGACGCATCCCCGATAAAATCGGATATCGTCAACATCCCGGTATCCACCGGACAAGTATTAATTACACCGACATTGGAATAGGATTCAAAAACGTCGATATCAAACGTATATACTTCCAATTCATTGATGATTCGATTACCGCAGGTGTCGGTATTGAAACCGGAAATCACCACTTCTGGACTGGCACGGTAGATGAAATTCATGGTGGCGCTTCCATTTACGAGAGAAACCGTATCTCCAGTGAAAAACTGATCAATGGCTGGATCGGGATGATCCACCGCAACATTATAGATCAAGGGTGGAAGACCCTCAACCAGGAAGGCGCCGGTGGAGGGATCAGGCACAACGGTAGTATCGATACAACCACTGACACTGGCTATATTTACCTCAATTTGCCCCTGGGAAGGTGTGATCGGAAATTCACACAACCCACCGACGACCTTTCCATTAAAATCGTTTTTCTTGGTGTCGGTGAAATACAGTCCGGACAAGGGCGCGTTCAGGGTGGGTAAATCAATGAAGGGCGGAACAAATTCATGCCCTTCGAGGACCGGAGTAATACGAGCCCCCGACCGACCCGGTTCAAATTCAGCCAAAAACCGTCCGGTGTGATCAGTATGAATGGTCGGAAAGGCGGATTCCCCATCCACTAAGATTTCGACGCCCTCAGCAAAACAGGCTGTTCCTTCATACTGGACGAAACCCGTGACAGAGACAGCGGCCAAGTCAGTGAAATCGACGCGGTCTACAGACGTATTGCTTGGGTTCAAAGTAGCCTGGCGGTTTTCAATATCAAAATAATGAGAGAAATATTCATCCAGCGGAATGTCCTCTACCCAAATTGATTCCTGGCTGTTCACCAGGTGGCCATTCAGCCCACTGCCGGAATTGTCCACGGCATTATCGCCGAATCCTTCATTGAATTTCCAATAGGCCACCAGTCCATTTTCATCGCCATTCAGAACCTGCATCAGGGTACCATCAATCTGAGCTTCGTTTCTGGCACTGTTCCAGACCCGCATTTCATCTAGTTTACCGTTGAAATATTCACTGCCGGTGCCGCTGCGACCGATGAAAAATTGAGACAAAGTACTGATGAAAGCGGTGTCGGGAGCCGAGGCTGAAACAGCACCATCCACATAAAGCACCACCTGTGATCCATCATGGGTTACGGCCCAGTGATGCCAATATTCATCATTCACTGTGTTACTTGATGTCAACGTCGTATTATTATGTATATATTCAACTGTCCCAGACTGTGTCAGCCGAAGTTTGGCTTGATTGACCCCGGTGGCCGGATCTACGGCATTGAGGATGGTTTGATCGACCGCGGCAGCCGTTCTGAACCAGCCTTCCAGGGTGTATCCCATGGTAAGATCCAGGCGTAAATTGGGAAAATCGATATAGTCATCAAGGCCGTCAAACTCCAGGGCTGTGCCGATGGGGGTCTCCTTACTGGGCGTAACAGTAAAGGTCGTTCCTGAGCCGT
>JBHHUC010000046.1:0-16998 GCA_046861395.1 Fidelibacterota bacterium | reverse complement strand
GGCATAGGTATGTGTAATCCCGGCCGATTCATCGGAAAATGGCTTTCCGTCGCCGTTGGCCGAACGAATCCAGTCATAGACGATGGAACTGTCCGGTTGCAACAAGCCTTTAGATTTATAATACGTTTTCACGGTTCGCTTGAGTGAAGTGGAATAACTCGTGGTGATATTTTCAGTCCACCGACCCAGGAATTTCAGCGGTTTCAACAGATTCTTAGATCCCAGGCGGAACGTTGCATTGGGTAAAGCCATCGAATTGATGGTTAATTGCGTTCCGGCCCGGGTCGGGGCTACGTAAAAGAGGTTCAGGGGATCGATTTTCTGGTCGACCATCAAATCCTGATTGGATGACAGGTTCAGGGAAAACGAATTTCCCGATTTTTTCCATCGTTTGCTGTAGGTGATATTGGAAACGGCCTTCTGGCTCAATCGTTCCTGTTGGTCAATTCCAGTCTGGTAATTATAGGCACCATTGGAATAGTAGCTCACATTGGCCCGGAAGGTCTGATTACGACGCAGGGTATGGGAGTGTTTCCATTTGAAAACAATATCCCGCTGCATATTCTTTTTCAGCGTTACAATATCATTCTGGCCCGCCGTGAGTAGCCATTTCCCCTCCAGATGCAGATTGCCATTGAAACGGTATCGTTTCTTATATCGGATATTATTCCGCAATCGGAAGCCCTGTTTATCGGCAAACCCGAATTTTGTGGTAATATCCCAATAATCATTCACGGCCCAGTAATAGCCGGCTCCGTCGATGTATTGTCCCCGGTTTTTATTGTCTCCGTAGGTCGGCATGATCCAGCCGGAATGGCGGCGTCCGCCCTGGTGCGGCAGTATGATAAACGGTAAACCAAACAGGGGAATATGGTGGATTTCGAAAATCAGTGGTCGGGATATGACCTTGTCGTTATGAATCATTTTCATGCGTGTCCCAGTGAAGTCAAAATGCGGATCATCCAGGTCACAGGTGGTATAGATACTGTTGCGTATATAAAAGACCTTGGTTCCGTCATTCCGGATTTCCCGCCCCTGATAATATCCGTCCGCTGCTTTGGTCCGTCCTTCCGTAACCCGGCCCTTTCGTGTTTTCAGGTTATAGACCATCATATCACCGGACATGGGATCCTTTCCCCGTTCCAGGATGGTAGGCGTTTCCGGTGTGGTCAGACTGTCACGGGCCAATCTGGGCCAGGCATAGAGCAAATTATTGTCCCAGTTGATGCTGATGAATCCGGCGGAGAGTCGGGTAACATCCTGGTTAATGATGGCATGACGGATTAATTCACTGGTTCCGGCCTTGATTTCGTAAACAATTTCTTCCGCCTCATATTGGATGGGCTCCGACAATTCGGAATCAGTGGTGTCGGGTGTATAAAGCCCCCGGGCGCCCCCGGTAATGTGAATGCGAACCAGTTCCTGGTTTTCAAATCCCATGCTGATCGTATCTCCGGAGGCCAAGTTCCGGCCCGAATACACGGAATCCTCAAAAATATGATACAAAGTTTGCGCCATACCTTCCAGACGGATTGAATCCAAATCGCCGGCTGTGAAAAACCCTTTCAGGATACGACCGGACATGTCATCTGTCATTCGCACCGGTACCTTGGCGGTTAGGGAATCCTCACCGGTTATATTCCGGTAACCGCTGCTTTTCGACGAGGCCTGGGCCTCACCGGGAATATACAAATAGGTCAACACTTCATCCCGGTAAACCAACTGAATTACAGAACCCGTCAGGGTCCGTTCCCCATCGCGCATTTCCGGCTGATCATAGAGTGTAGTCGTTTCCCGGGTACGGTCATAAACGGCTTGCCCACAGAGGGCTTTCCGGCCCGATTCCGTTTCGATGATGGTCACACTGTCCCGGGCCGTGTAGGAGACAGCATCTTCACCAGGATGTTTGACATAGATCATTTTCATGGCCCGGATATCCTGTTCTTTCTGCAGCAGGTGGGCATGTCCCAGGGCAACGCCGCTGTCAAGACTGGAATAAAAGAGCAGGGAATCGGAGACTAGATCATAATCGGAATCCCAGATATGAGTATTCCCGAAAGTTTTGATAATATCCTGATCGGACTGGTAAAAAAGGGAATCGCAGACCAAGGTACGATCATCTTTAGTGACGATCACATTTCCCGCCAGGGTCCCTTCATGGTCCCGATCGGACCAACGGGCCCGGTCGCAGGTCAGTGTCATGGTTTCTTTTGTAAACGTGACATTCCCGGTGAGGATCTGCAACGGTTTTCCAGCAACGGTTATGTTTCTTAACACATCGGCCTGCTGTAAATGTAACCGCTTATCCTGGGCGAACAGACTGCAGACCGGGATCAGAAGAACCATGAGGAAAGGAAAATTATTCTTCAGAGTAACGATCCTGCCATAAAGCCGCTAGGCGTTTGCGAATAAAGGCTTCATATCCCATCCGTGACGGCATGTAATAGCCCCCGGTCACTCCATCCGGAAAATAATTGGCCCGGATAAAATGATCTGGATGATCATGGGGATAGACATAATCCTTTCCGAACCCCTGCTGTTTCATCAGGTCGGTGGGAGCATTGCGCAGGTGTACCGGGACGGTCGGCGTTTTATTTGCAGTGACGACTTTTTGAGCCGCTTTCAAGGCCATATAGGCCGCATTGGATTTTGGTGCTGCCGCCAGATAGGTCGTCACCTGGGACAAAATAATTGCACTTTCCGGCATACCGATCTGATGGACGGCCTGGAAACCGGCCGAGGCCAGCGGTAAGGCGTTGGGATCCGCGTTACCCACATCTTCCGCCGCCTGAATGACCAGGCGCCGGGCAATGAATTCGGGCTTTTCACCGCCTTCCAGCATTACCACCAACCAATAAACGGCGGCATCGGGATCGCTGCCGCGCACCGCTTTAATGAAGGCACTGATGGCATCGTAATGATAATCTCCGCTCTTGTCATAGAGCAGAGGATTCTGCTGGAGTGCTTCATTCAGAATGTCAAGTGAAATAACACCGTCAGCGCCAACCAGATGCAGACAGATATCCAGGGTATTCAGCATTTTCCGGGCATCACCACCACTGGCGGATAGAAGGTGCTGCCGGACTGGATCGGGAAGTGAAATTCGTCCTGCGGAAAGTTTAATATCCACAGTAAAGGCGTGGTCCAGTATCCGGTTGAGTTGGGTAGTGCTAAGGGCTCTTAGCACCAGTACCCGGCAGCGGGAGAGAAGGGGGTTAATAATTTCAAAGGATGGATTTTCCGTCGTTGCGCCAATGAGAGTAATATCCCCTTCTTCGACGGCATGGAGGAGGGCATCCTGCTGAGCTTTGCTGAACCGATGAATTTCGTCAATGAACAAAATGGTACGTTTTCCCATTTCCCGCCCGGTTCTGCCCTGTTCTATGACTTTTCTCAGGTCGCGCACACCGCTACTGACGGCCGACAGCTCGACCATCGTTGCATCCGTAGTCTGTGATAAAATGCGGGCCAGAGATGTTTTTCCCGATCCTGGCGGCCCCCAAAGAATTAATGAAAAAAGAGATTTTGTTTGGGCGATGCGGGATAATATTTTTCCCTGTCCCAGCAGGTGGGATTGACCGACGAAATCTGCGATGGTTTTGGGCCGGACGCGGTCTGCCAGGGGCGGTAATTGCTGATCAAACAGGAATCTGGGATTGGACATGCTGTTTCAGTGTCATATTATTTTGCAAAATTACCCTGTTTTTTCCCCGAAAACCAATGGTCACAGGAGATATCATGCGTAGGATAAAAATAGTCCTCATTTTAGGAGCGTTGATGGTGCTTCCGGGCTGCAGCCGGAAAGCCCAGACCACGGAATTAGCCAACGGCCTTATAATCACGGACCAGGTGATCGGGGAGGGTGAAGCAGCCGATGCCATGGATATTCTTACTGTGAAATATGTGGGAAAACTGAAGGATGGAACCATTTTCGATCAATCGCGGCAGCCCTTTGATTTTACCCTGGGTGCGGGCTGGATGATTGAGGGGTGGGAACAGGGTCTGGAAGGAATGAAAGTGGGGGGAAAGCGTGACTTGGTCGTACCGCCGGCACTGGGATATGGTGCGGAAGGGTTTGGGGATAAAATACCACCGGAGGCAACACTCTATTTCACTATTGAATTAATCCGACTGGAAAAATTCTGATATCAGGCCTGCTTTTTCGTAGTGACAAACAAAAGAATCTTTTCCCCATATGATTTAATATAGTATCTTCACCAGTCATGAAAAATTGCAAAAATCATGCCTGAACAATTTGATCCCGTCATTTTCGGGGGAGACAGTCTTCCTCTCATCGCCGGACCCTGTGTGATTGAAAATGAAGATCACGCCCTCATGATGGCGGCCGCCATCCGTGATATTGCGGCCGCGGTGGGTTTACCATTCATCTTTAAATCATCCTTCGACAAGGCGAACCGGACATCAGTGGAATCATATCGCGGTCCCGGTTTGAAGCAGGGATTGAATATCCTGGCCCGTATCCACCGGGAAATCGGTGTTCCTGTTCTCACGGATATTCATCTTCCTCACCAGGCTGAAGCGACCGCCGAGGTGGTAGATATCATCCAGATCCCGGCCTTCTTATGCCGGCAAACCGACTTACTCCTGGCGGCGGGTAAAACGGGTAAACCGGTGAATGTTAAACGGGGGCAGTTCGTCAGTCCCGGCAAGATGGGGCCGGTAGTGAAAAAACTGGAAACCGCTGGGACGGAAATCATTCTACTTACGGAACGCGGCACAACTTTCGGCTATGACAGTCTGGTGTTTGATGTCAGAGCCATCCCCATGATGCAGACCACGGGTTGTCCCGTCATCTTTGACGGGACGCATAGTGCCCAGGTCCCCGGACAGGGATCCTCCACTACCGGAGGAGAGAGGTCTCACATTCCCACCATGGTGCGTGCGGCGGTTGCAGCCGGTTGTGACGGTTTATTCCTGGAAATCCATAATTACCCGGAACAAGCCCTGTCCGATGCAGCAACCCAATGGCCGCTGGATAAACTGGAATCCTTGTTGCGTGATGTGATGAAAGTGCGGGAGGCCATTCGTGGAATATCCACCTGAATTGCGCGCCCGCCTGGTCAAGATTAAAATGATTATATCGGACGTTGATGGTGTCCTGACGGATGGCTCAATATTTAAGGGGGGTGACGGCGTAGAATTCAAACGCTTTTCCGTGGAGGACGGTGCCGGTGTGGCCATAGCCCGCGCCGCCGGTCTGAATATTGCCTTGATTTCTGGACGTTACAGTGCAGCCACCGAGGCCCGCGCCAGGGAGTTGCAGATCGAAGATGTCTATAACGGCACACTAAATAAAATGCTTCCCTACCAGGCCCTTCTAGAAAAATACCATCTCCATGATGACGAAGTGGCATACATTGGTGACGGGATCATCGACCTGGCGGTCATGGCCCGGAGCGGCGTTCCCATTTCGGTACAGAACGCCTATCCTTTGGTTCAGGAAGCGGCCGTCCATGTTACGGAAAAATGTGGTGGTTCCGGTGCCTTCCGGGAAGCGGTAGATTGGATATTGAAGGGCCAGGGCCGCTATGAAACTGTCCTGGAAACATTACGGCAACAATTGGATCAGCACACGAATACATGATGAAGATTGGCAGACGAGGACGGGTGGTCCGATTCTTGTCCTTATTCCTGATATGGACGGCATGTACACACCAGGAATCACCCTTGACCGGAGAAAGTCGGAAAGGGAAGCCGGATATGGAGAGTTGGGTAGTGACACTAACTTTTACAGAGCAGGGGAAAATCCGGGCCGTGGTTAAGGCCGATCATCTCCAGAAATACAACGACCGTCAGTATGCCCAACTGGATGGGAATGTTCATGTCGATTTTTTTGATGAAAGAGAAAAACACACATCCCTATTATTATCGGAATCGGCCGAAGTGGAGGAAACATCAAATTTCATGCAAGCCTTCGGACAAGTAACCGTGATATCTGACAGCGGCATCACGCTCTTCAGTGACACCCTGTCCCTGGATCATAATTCCGGTCTGATTTTTACCGATGACTCTGTCATGATAACCACCACACAACACGACACCCTGTATGGTGTGGGATTTGAATCCGATCTGGAAATGGAGTCCTGGACAATACTGAAACCCTCAGGAGTAACGACCCGTGAAACAAATTAGTCATTCCATCCTGCGTGCTGCCGGTCTGCATAAAAAATATGGCAAACGAATGGTCGTTCGTGATGTGAACCTGAAAGTGGAAAAGGGAGAAATCGTGGGGTTGCTGGGACCCAACGGAGCGGGGAAGACAACAACATTCTATATGATTACCGGGATGATCCGGCCGACCCGGGGACACATTTATCTGGACGATGAGGATATTTCCCGTGATGCCATGTATCGCCGGGCGCGGAAAGGTATCGGTTACCTGTCCCAGGAACCATCCATTTTCGGAAAATTGACAGTGGAGGAGAATCTGAAACTGGTTCTGGAAATGACAAACCTGACAGCAAAGGAACAATGGGAGAAAATCGAACAATTACTGGAGGATCTCTCCATCCAACATATACGGAAAAACAAAGGCAACAATCTGTCAGGGGGTGAAAGACGTCGGGTGGAAATCTGTCGCTGTCTGGCCATGGACCCGGACTTTATTTTACTGGATGAACCGTTTGCCGGGGTGGATCCCATTGCTGTGGAGGATATTCAATCCATTGTCTCCTCCCTGAAGGACCGGCAGATCGGTGTATTGATTACGGATCATAACGTCCGGGAAACATTGTCCATTACTGATCGCTCCTATCTATTGTTCGATGGCCGGATTCTTCTTTCCGGCACGTCAGAATCCCTGGCCTCCGATCCGGAAGCTCGGCGTCTTTATCTGGGGGAACGATTCCGTCTGGACTGAGCCATGAGACTGGAACAGGTATTAGCCCAAAAGCAAATCCTGGCCCCGCAGCAAATCCTGCAGGCCACCTTACTGCAATTAAATACGATTAACCTGGAACAGCGGATTCTGGATGAACTGGAAACCAATCCGGTTCTGGAACCGGCCGATTCAGCGGAAACCCCGGAATTATCCCCGGACACAGACAGCAACGAAAAGGACACCGACGTCGATATTCCTGATGATGGTGATGAATATGAACCGCCCAATATATATAGCAAGTCCGACAATAATGATTATGAAGCACCCCTGGTAGCGCGGGAAGATTTTATCGAAACACTGGTGAAACAGCTGGATGATACGAATTTCAATGAAGATGAACGGCGGATAGCGGAAGAGATTCTTTGGAATCTTGATGATCGCGGCTATCTGGGCACGGAAATGGTTCTCATCGCGGATCGCGTGGGTAAGACAGAAGATGAGATTCTGTATATTTTAAAAGAAGTGCAACATTTTGATCCGGTGGGCGTAGCAGCGAGAGATCTACGGGAATGTTTGTTGGTACAATTGGATCATGATCCGGATTCGGTGGCCTATCGTATCATTCGTGATTGTTTCGATGATTTCGCCAACCACCGGTTCGAAGCGGTGCAAGCCAAATGCGGTATAACATCGGAAGAATTATCGGACGCCATCCGCATCATTTCGCAATTGAATCCCCAGCCCGGGGAAAATACATCTTTGGCCAAGGATGAAACGGTCATTCCCGATGTAATTGTACGGGAACAGAACGGAGAATTCATCATCCAGGTTAATGACGGCGGATTGCCGGAGCTGAGAATTAATAATGATTATCTGTCCATGATGGATGCCAAGGCCGGGTTGAATTCTGATGCCAGAAACTATTTACGCAAGAAAATTGATTCGGGACACTGGTTCATTCAGGCCATTGAACAACGGCGCGAAACAATGAAAGCCGTCACCCGGTCCATCATCAACCGGCAAAAAGAATTTTTCAGGGGGAACTTGTCTCATCTGAATCCCATGAAGCTCCAGGATATTGCAGATGATATTGGCATGGATATTTCCACCATCAGCCGTTCCACCCGCGGCAAGTACGTGGATACCATCTATGGTGTTTTTGAATTGAAATCATTTTTTACCGAAGGCATGGCCCGCGATGACGGGAGTATGGTAAGTACCAATGAAATAAAACTGGCCCTGAAGGACATCATTGACCATGAAGACAAGTCCAAGCCCTTGAACGATGAAAAATTAGCACAGGCTCTGAAAGAAAAGGGGTATCCGATTGCCCGGCGAACCATCGCGAAATACCGCGAACAATTACAGATCCCGGTTGCCCGGTTGCGCCGGAGCATTCAAACCAAGTAGAAAGGAATCGATTATGTCATATCGAAAAGTTGTTATAGGAGACACGGAAATTAAAATTCCCAATCGTCTCTTCACATTAGGGGTTCTCCCCATAATATTGATTGTATTGGGTCTCTGGCTGGCTACCGGATTTTATACCGTGGGACCGGATGAGGTTGGCGTGGTGAAAACCTTCGGTGATGTAAGCCGAATTGCACCATCCGGGTTACGGTTTCATGTGCCCTACCCCATTGAATCGGTGGCCATACCGAAGGTCATGGAAGTCAAACGGATTGAAATCGGATTCCGATCGGTCCGTAATAACCAGTATAAAAAGGTTGAGCAGGAAAGCCTGATGCTTACCGGTGATGAAAATATTGTGGATGCGGAATTGATCATACAATACAAGATCAAGGAGCCGGTGAATTACCTGTATAAATTCGTAAAACCGGAGTTGACCGTACGGGAAGCCGCCGAAGCATCCCTGAGGACCGTCATCGGCCGTCATTCCATAGATGAAGCGCTGACGGATGGAAAGTTGGTAATTCAGGAAGAAACCAAGGATTTACTCCAGAGCATCTTGGAAAAATATAATTCGGGAATCCTCATCGTCGCAGCCCAATTACAGGCCGTAGCACCGCCCAAACCAGTGGTGGCTGCGTTCAAGGATGTTGCCTCGGCCAAGGAAGATAAAAACCGAATGATCAATCAGGCGGAAGGGTATCGCAACGATATCATTCCCAAGGCCCGGGGTGAGGCTCAGGCCCGGGTCCGGGAAGCGGAAGGGTACCGCGAATCCCGAATCAAACGCGCCCAGGGTGATGTGGCCAAGTTCAAGGCCATCCTGGCGGAATATAAACAAGCCAAGGATATTACCCGGAAGCGACTCTACCTGGAAGCCATGGAAGATATTTTACCCGGAATCAATAAAGTAATCATTCCCGATGATAAGAATGGCAATCTCTTGAATTTGCTGAATCTTAATCCTGCCGGGCAAGGAGGTGTCCAATGAAACAAATCATTATCATCATCGCCATTCTGGCGGCCCTGGTTGTCTGGTCAACCGTCTTTGTCGTCGATATCACGGAACAGGTCGTTATCCTGCAATTCGGAAAACCGGTCCGGACGATCAAAGATCCAGGCCTGCATATGAAATTACCGGCTCCCTTCCAGACCGCAACCGTTATTGATAACCGGTTGCTGGAATACGATGTACCACCGGAAGAGATACTCAGCAATGATAAAAAAACGCTGATTGTTGATAATTATGTTCGCTGGCGTATTGTCAATCCACTGCTCTTCATCCAGACCGTCCAGGCTATTCCCAATGCCGTGACCCGGTTGGATGATATTATCTATTCCAAACTGCGACAGGAGCTGGGAACGCATAATATGGTGGAAATCATTACGGAAAACCGCGAACTAATCATGGAAAAGGTCACGGAAGCATCCAATATTGCCACCCAGGATTACGGGATTGAAATTGTCGATGTCCGTATCCGCCGCGTAGATCTGCCCCAGGAAAATGAAAAATCGATTTACGCCCGCATGGAAGCCGAACGGAAACGTCAGGCCAATCGATTCCGCTCCGAGGGGTCGGAAGAATCCAAGAAAATCATGGCCGAAACAGATAAGGATAAAACCATCCTTCTGGCCGACGCCTACCGGCAGGCCGAAGAAATCCGTGGTGAAGGGGAAGCCATCGCCGCTGATATCTATGCCAAAGCCTATTCCAGCGATCCCGATTTCTATGAATTCACACGCAGTCTGGAAGTGTATAAATCCATCATCGATGAGAAAACGACTCTGGTCCTGCCTCGGGACATGCAACTGTTCCAACAACTCAACAGTCAATAGAAGGAGTCAGATGCAGTCATGAAAGGAGTTAAAATCCGTTCAACCACTATTTTAGGCGTACGCCGTGGCCGACAGATCGCCCTGGGGGGCGACGGCCAGGTTACGTTCGGCGATATGGCCATGAAACAGAAAGCGGTAAAAGTCCGGGATTTCGATACCGACCAGGGCAAAGTGTTGGGCGGTTTTGCCGGCGCTGCCGCCGATGCCTTGAATTTGTTTGAGAAATTTGAACAAAAACTGGATGAGTATAACGGTGATTTGAAACGGGCCGTCGTAGAGTTGGCCAAGGAATGGCGAACCGATAAGTATCTCCGACATTTGGAAGCATTGCTGGCCCTAATGAACCGACAGGGAAGCTATATTGTTTCCGGGGACGGCAATGTCATCGAACCGGATGGACCGGTGATAGCCATCGGTTCCGGTGGCGGTTATGCCCAGGCGGCGGCTTCCGCCTTTCTGGAAAATAAATCCCTGTCCGCCGCCGATGTGGTAAGGAAATCATTGAAGATTGCTTCCCAGTTGTGTATTTACACCAACGACAGTATTACGGTCCTGGAGGATTAATGAAAAACATGACGCCCCGTCAGATTGTCCGGGAACTGGATAAATACATTGTTGGTCAGGCCAAAGCCAAGCGGGCGGTGGCCATTGCGCTGCGGAATCGCTGGCGTCGGCAGCAGGTGCCCGAATCCATCCGGAATGAAATTGTCCCCAACAATATCGTCCTGATCGGCCCCACCGGTGTCGGCAAAACGGAAATATCGCGCCGTCTGGCCAATCTGGCCAATGCACCATTCATTAAGATCGAAGCCAGTAAATTTACCGAAGTGGGTTACGTGGGCCGCGATGTGGAATCCATCATTAGGGATTTGATGGACATTGCGGTTTCCCAGGTCCGGAGCCGGATGGAAGCCGACGTCCTGGACCGGGCGGAGGAATTGGCGGAAATGCGTCTGCTGGACCTGGTTTTTCCCGCCACGACTCTGCCGGCTGGATCCAAACAACCAGCGGAAGTGGAAGAACGTCACAAACGCAACCGGGATCGAATGCGGAAAAAGCTGGAAAGCGGTGAACTGGAGGACCATTTCGTTGAAGTGGAAGTCACGGATGACCATATGCCGGCCATGCAGATTTTCGGTCCCATGGGACTGGAAGATATCGGGATGAATATCAAGGATATGTTATCCAATGTCATGCCCGGATCGAAGAAAAAACGGAAAATGCCCGTTTCGGAAGCGCGGGAAGTGCTCATTGAACAGGAAGCCTACCATTTGATTGATCAGGATGAAGTGGTACGCCAAGCCCAGGAAGCGGTGGAGAATAACGGTATTGTCTTTCTGGATGAAATTGATAAAATCGTGGGCAACGGCGCCGGGTCCGGACCCGACGTGAGCCGGGAAGGCGTCCAGCGTGATCTCCTGCCCATTATCGAAGGGAGCACGGTTCCTACCAAATACGGCATGGTCAAAACTGATCACATCCTCTTCATATCGGCCGGAGCCTTTCATGTGTCCACGCCCTCTGATATGATACCCGAACTGCAGGGTCGTTTCCCCATCCGGGTGGAGATGGATAAATTGTCGACCAATGATTTTGTAAAAATATTAACCCATCCCAAATCAGCCCTAATCAAGCAGTACAGGGCATTATTGAAAGCAGAAGGCGTGGACCTGGAATTCGATAAGGCCGCCATTCGTTCCATTGCCCGTTTTGCCACGGAAGTCAATAATCGCACGGAAAATATCGGCGCCCGGCGCCTGCATACCATCATGACGACCCTGCTGGACGAATATATGTTTGATTTGTCCAACCAGAAAGGACAGACGATCATCATTACGAAAGATATTGTGGAAGCCAAACTGGAGGATATTGCCGAAGACCAGGATCTCAGCCGTTACATTCTCTGATCACCGGGCCTTCCGGAACATCAATTTTTAGGGAGAATACATGAATAAGGACTTTGTACACATTACCGATTTTACATCCGATGAAATCCGCGCCACTCTGGACCTGGCGCTGGAATTGAAAGCTAAGTTCCACAATAAAGAGGACTACAAACCGTTCCGGGACCGTTCCCTGGCCATGATTTTCGCCAAACCATCGGCCCGGACCCGTGTTTCATTTGAAACCGGTTTCAGCTGGATGGGCGGCCACGCTCTCTACCTGGGACCGGCGGATATCGGCATTGGTCAGCGGGAAGCTGTCAAGGATATCGCCCGGGTCTTCAGTCGGTACAATGATATGATTATGGCCCGCCTCTTTGCACACCAACATATGCTGGAATTGGCCCAACATGCGACGATTCCGATCATCAACGGCCTCACCGATTATAACCATCCCTGCCAGATCATGGCCGATATTCTGACCATCCTGGAAGTGCGGGGATCATTGGACGATCTGAAGGTGGTGTATGTGGGGGACGGGAATAATATTGTGCATTCCTGGCTGCGGCTGGCGGCACGGATTCCCCTGGACTTCGTATGTGTTTGTCCCGAAGGATATGCCCCGGACAGCGCCACGCTGCAGTCTGTACGCGATGCTGGTCTGTCTTCCATTACCGTCAGCCATGATGTCATTAAAGCGGTCAAGGGAGCTGACGTGGTGTACACCGACGTCTGGGCATCCATGGGACAAAAAGAGGAAGCGGCGGAACGGGCCCGGATATTCGCCTCCTTCCAGGTGAATGAAGCATTGATGGAACGTACGGGGAAGAAGACCTATTTCATGCATTGTCTGCCGGCGGAACGGGGACGGGAAACGACGGACGGGGTAATGGAGGCTGATTATTCCATTGTCTTCGATCAGGCGGAAAATCGGATGCACGCCCAGAACGCCATCATGGTGCAATTATTTAATTCTTAGGTCCGGACTGACGCGTTACCGCGCTTCGATCCAGCGGAAATCATAGGTGCGGTAGGCCACGCGTTCATCATCGGGAACCGCTACCGTGATGACGACATTCACCGTCTGGCCCGGCTCAATGGCCGTGTCGGAAATAACGCCTGATTTATAGGTTACCTGTTTGCCGGCGACAAAAGCCGAATCCCGGGCCACTTCCTCCGTGGTCTGGGTCCATAGATGGGCGATGACGCGCACGAAGTCGGCCCGTATCTGTCCCGTATTCCGCACCACGCCGCGAATGATTTCTTTATTCGGATAAGCTTTGACGGTTGGTTCCCGGATCCATTCGATTTTCGGTGACAGTGCTTCATTGTCTTCGATTTTGGCCACATGCTTCCGGTCGATGACTAGTTCGCCCAACGGTGTCCGGACAATCAGACGTTCTCCTTCATCGAGCAGAATTTCACCGATAATGACCGTTCCGTTCTGCAGCGTGATGCGATGTTTCAGTTCCGGGGTCCGGATGAATTCAAGCAGGGCCGGATCAATCTGGGGAATGGATTTCCGTTTTTCGTATACTTTCAGGACCTGCTTCAGGGAATCGATTTCATCGCGTAATTCATCCAGTTCATAGCGATATTCGAAAAATGGTCCCCCGGCCGGTAAGGTGGCGGTGGTATCCGCATCGGGTTTTAGCGGGGGGAGACTGTCGGTAGGAGCCTCCTGGGCCGCTAGCAAGGTGAATAAGAGCAGGATGAGGACCATCATCATGGCGAAGCCACCCGATGGGCATGAAAGGAGCGGCGCCGGATGTCTTCCAGGTAATCATCGGCAGTGCCGGTCGTAATGATCAGGTTCATAATGTCAGGATAAAGGTCATAATTCTCAGCCCGGTCCAGGACAGTGAGAACGGGAGGAATCGTGCTGGCATCCCCGAAATCCCCCAGTTTACGGATGGCCTTTTTACGGATCGCCAGGGGATAATCATCACTTTTGGCGATTTCGATGATGGTTTTGATCACCGCCGGGTCGTCAAAATCGCTCAGGGCATCCATCAATGTGGACAGGAGTGAAAAATACTCCTTTTTTCCGGTATTGTAAGTGTCCAGCAATGTGAGAATCAAGTTTTCTTCTTTGACGCCGGCCATGGTGTTCAGGGCGAAATCGCGGACTTCTTCATTGGTTTCCGGATTACCCAGCATTTCGGTAAAGGCAGTGACCACTTCCGTGGCTTCCTTTTTCCCCAGGATTTCCACGGCACGATTGCGTACGCCGATATTGATATCCGGGTCCTGGGCGATTTTCATGAGGACGGGAATGGCATCATCATCCCCGATGGCGCCCAGGGTCTCGGCCAGAAGTTTTTCTGTCCGGGCCAGGTTGGCCTTGGACACTTCATATAGATCCAGGAGGGTTAAAATCTGGTCCTTGGTCCGGACCTTATTCAGATTCTTGACCAGCACCAGGTGCAATTCATTGGCTTTTTCTTCAATTTTGTGCATGGATTGAACCATGGCTTCCGGGGCCCGGGGATTATCCCGGAATTTGGCCAGCAATTCGATGGAGGCGATCATGAAGGTCAGGTCGAGAGCGTCAGCTTCGGCGACCACGTTGGCCAGGGCATTGAGAGCCGTGGGATGATGGGTTTCCGCCAGTGCCGTCCCGGCCGCCAGCCGAATATCCATGGGCTGTTCCGAATCCTCGTAAATGGCAATCAATTCTTCCAGGGCCTGAATCCGACCGTCCCGGTAGGCCATTCTCAATTTCTCAATATCACTGGGCTGGACCTGGCCGTAACCGGATTTGTTTTTCCCGAATATGTTCAACTGCCGCAGCTTGGAACACCCGGTCAGTAACAGGGCAAGCAGGACAAGAAGAATAAGCCGTTTATTCATGGTTATCCACCGGTATCAGGGTTAAATCATTCCCGTCAAAATAGGCATAACTCGGGGCGGAAATCCAATCCCCCATGACAATGAGTTTTCCGCCTGAAAGTTCATGATCGACGCTTTGGTGATAATGACCGCAGATCACGAATTGACTGCCCCGTGCGATCTGCTGGCTGGCATAGGCGGACAATTCATCCTGAACCCGCCGGTTGTATTCGGCGCTGTGTCCATTATGGTAACCGGTGCGCGATACCCAGTGGGCAAAGCCGTAACCCAGGGTGGGATGGAGCCAGCGATAGCACCAGATGAAAAAGGGATTGCGAATTACCGCTTTCAATATCCGGTAACCCCGGTCCCAGGACAGAATTCCGTCACCGTGCGTAATGTGGAACGACTTCCCCCGGATAACGATATCCGCCGCCTGGGGATAGACTTTCGTCATGAGACGGTCCCGGATGAAGGATTGCACCCAGTAATCGTGATTGCCCAGGACATAATGAACTTCGATATCCTTCTTGCGCAACGATTCGATGGCCAGATAGAGGTCGAAATACATTTTCGGAATCGTATGGGGATATTCGAAATAGAAATCAAAGAGATCGCCGACGATGAACAACGTCCCGCCGGATTGCTTCACTATATCCAGGAAGGAGAAAAACCGTTGCTGACGCTGCTGTGCTTTGGGAGAATCATTCAGCATCAAATGTACATCGGAAACAAAATAGACAGGCAATTGCATAGAGAATAAACTTAGTACGGTTTCCGACCGGGAAAAAACTAGTTTTTATCCGTCTCCGCACCCGGTATCCGGCCGATGGACAGGATGAAAGTCCAACCGGTTGTTGTCACGCCGGAATCCCCCGCCAATTCTTGTTTATTATTTTCAAATGCTTTACATTCCCCCGAACCAGAATGACGATTCTTTGTATGATGCCGGAAGGTTGAAGACGCTCATAAAGATTAGCCGGATTGATATTCGGAATTTCAATGGGGAATGATATTTGGCCTGGGAAAACCATAATAATGAATAGTTCATGTTCGTTGATGAAGCCTGTCATCTCGGTAAAATTTCTAATTATCATGATTCATTGTCATAAAATAATTCGGGATAATTGTTAGTTGGGTGTACAAGAAAGGAACGTAATATATCGTAAAGTAATATTTATCCAATTACTACTATTCTCAATAGCTCAATCTTACGATTTTCCAATTTATTTAAGTCCCGGATTGAGATTTGGCTATGAATGGGGATCGGGTTTCACATTGGAGGCAAAATTGAGCGTTGGAACCTCGCGCATTGGTATACTTAATGGAAATGAGGAAAGTGAGTATGGAATTGATTTTAGTGATATTCAATTTTATAATATTACAATTGGAATTAATGCGTTAACTGTCCCTGAAAACAATGATGGTCGTAGAAACTATTGGTATTTAGAAGGTCAATATGGAAAAATTGGATTATTTCCGCATGCATTCCCATTTTCAGGGGTGACAGCCGGGATATGGCGGTATAAGAATAAACCGTTTTATCCTAAAATAGGATTATTTAGCGGTTTTATAGGTTGGGGAGAATTAGATATAAGAATATTAGAGAATAAAAAATGGAAATTTGATACAGGAGCAAGCGTCTCATTTCCTTTTAGCTATGAAACGATAAAAGAGACAATTCGGCATTAGTAATATTTTTGATATACCCAACAATTCACCGCACCGGACGCCAAAAGCGTATTGGTTTTTCAAAGGTTTTGCTCCCTATCAAGGTTCGTAGTTTTTCAAAGCTTTGTGCCTTGTAGTGTTGGCGGCAGGTGAGCTTGATCGTTTGGACAATGATATTAAATAAGAGTCATGGATTTTCAAGATAAATATAAAAAACAAATAAAATGGTTATTGGAAGGTGATCCTTCTATTCGATATCAAACACTTAAAGATTTATTAAAAGCCAGTGTTGAAGATATTTCCAAAGAGAGACAGAGAATTCTGAGAGAAGGTTGGGGAAAACAATTTATGGATCTCCAGGAAGAAAATGGAACCTGGTCTAATGCACTTTATTCTCCAAAATGGACTTCAACCTTTTACACGTTGCTTTTATTAAAACGCTTTGGTTCACCTAATAATAAAAGGAGATAGTCATGAATAATACACTAAAAACTGCAATCTGTTTTGGCTTGATCCTGCTTTGTG
>JBHHUC010000008.1:0-57878 GCA_046861395.1 Fidelibacterota bacterium | reverse complement strand
CTTAGGCGTGTAAAGTTCGACTTTTATCCGCCCCTGGCGGACTCCCCGCCTCCACACGATTTCACCGGGACTGCGATATTGACCGCACCTGTGCTCCAACGGAAAAAAAGCCGGACAACACACCACATACAACATTGCAGTGAACTCTATTGGTTTATACATATATGTTATTCATTCGACCCAAAACCGGGAACAACTTTAGGTGTCCAAGGCATTGCTCTCGCCTCTGGCCGCAAAAACATTCGACACTATTTCCAGCAAACAAAAAGCACGTGATTTTGGAAAATATCTGAAGTCGTCATCGGTAGGTATAAACATTTGCTTATAAAAGACTCTGACACAGTTCAAATGAAATGAACATAAAATTTAACGTATTCAAGAAAGTTTTACCCGATAGTCTGGCATGACCCGATTTATTTTTTGTTTTACTTCGCCCTAAATTCCAGCCCTTTTCCTCCATAACCGCTGGATATTACATACATGAATGCATCTGTGACTCGTTCCCCCATGTTCCGGTTCCTGCTGTTGATGTCCGTAGCTTCGGCGGTGGGGCTTCAGACCTGGCGAACTCTCTTCAATAATTTTGCCGTGGAAATCGCCCATTTACAAGGAAATCATATCGGAATGATTCAATCGGTGAGGGAAATTCCCTGCTTCCCGGCCCTGCTGGTTGTATATATTCTCCTGATAATCAAAGAACACAGGTTGTCCGCAATGTCCATTGTTTTTCTGGGACTGGGAGTGGGATTGACCGGATTATTTCCAACCTATACCGGCTTGCTCTTTACAACCCTGGTCATGAGTTTCGGTTTTCATTATTACGAAACAACTCATAATTCTCTTTCACTCCAGTATTTTGACAAATAAACCACGCCCTGGGTTATTGGAAAATTGCGGAGCTATTCCGCCCTGACAAATATTCTGGTTGGAGCCGGAATTTTTCTCCTGGCTCCCTGGCTGAGTTTTCAAACCCTGTTTGTATCCGTGGGGATTTTGATTATAACTGTTGGCCTCTGGGCTTTTCTGCAAAATCCGACCCGTCATGACGAGCCACCACAGCATAAACGATTTATCTTTAATAGAAAATACTGGCTGTATTACGTACTTACCTTTCTCGCCGGAGCCCGGTGTCAGGTTTTTGTCGCTTTCGCCATTTTTCTTCTCGTAAAACGATTCAACTTTTCTGTTCATGTTAAACAATGCACTGAACTATTTTCTGATGCCTTTAATCGGAAAAGCCATCATACGGTTCGGAGAACGCAAAGTATTATCACTGGAATATTTCAGCCTGGTTTTTGTATTTCTGGCCTATACCGTAGTTACATCCCGCCTCTTGGTGCCGGTCCTCTACATTCTGGATCACATCTTTTTCAATTTTGCCATCGGAATCCGCACATATTTTCAGAAAATCGGGGAACCGGCGGATACCGCCCCTACCATGGCGGTTGGTTTTACCATCAACCACATCGCGGCCGTCGTGATCCCGGCCCTTGGCGGACTGCTGTGGCTGATTGATTATCGCATTCCGTTTTGGGGGGGCGCCATCCTGTCCGTTTTGTCTCTGACACTGGTACAGTTTATCCACTATCCGAATCCGGAAATAAATACGGCACAATCAGGATAAAGAATTGACCTGTCATGGATTTACCAATATTTTTACTAGTCAACTGAAAAATTATTTTAAGGAATTGGATGCCGGAGAACACCCCATCTATTAGCCGCGAAAAAGTTCGGATTTTAGTCGTCGACGACGACCCGAACATTTTACAGCAAATTGCCTTTATCCTCCGGCGGGAAAACCATGACATTCAGATGGCACAAAGCGGAGATGAAGCGCTGGAAAAATTCCGTGATGGCGGTTCCTTTGACCTGGTTGTGCTGGACATCATGATGCCCAATATAACCGGGCTGGACGTCTGCCGGGAAATTCGAAAAACTCACAATCAATTCGATTTGCCCATCATCATCGCTTCTGCCTTGTCCAAATCAGAGGATGTGGCCGTGGGACTGGATGCCGGCGCCAATGATTACGTTACCAAACCCATCAACCGGATTGAATTACTGGCCCGGGTACGTAATCTGATTGCTCTGAAACAACTCCATGACACAGCCCGCGCCAATGAAGAACTGGTTATTTCCCAGGCTCAGCACGATTCTCTTACCGGCTTACCCAACCGGGAATACCTCAACAGTCATTCGTCCACCATTGCCGCGGAGGCCCAGAAGACCGGAACCTCCGTTGCCATCATCATCTTTAATATCGATAATTTCAAATCCATCAACAACGCCCTGGGTTATCGCATCGGTGATGTGTATCTCATGAAGATTACCGAAAAACTGAAAACACTGATAGAGGAAAAGGATCTTCTCTGCCGCCTGCACACTGATACCTTTGCCGTGCTGCGTCCCGGGCTGCCTGAAACGAAAGATCGCGTTCCGATGGTGGATGCCTTTACCCGTTCCCTGCTGAAAGTGATCACCGATCCGATTACCATTGAAAAATATGAATTTTCCATGACGGCCAGTGCCGGCATCGCCTTCTATCCCTACGAAAACCGCTCCATTGATGATGTGATTCGATTCGCTGATGCCGCCATGTATGTCACAAAAAGCCGTACTCAGAATTCCTTCACGTTTCATTCCAAAGCCATCCATAAATCGGAAACTACCCGGTATAATCTTGAAAAGCGGCTAAAGGAAGCAATTCGTAAAGATGAATTTGTACTATACTATCAGCCCCAAGTGGCGACCCGAGATGAATCACTGGTCGGCGTGGAAGCCCTGATTCGCTGGCGGCAACCCAATAACGGGATCGTCTATCCGGGGGAATTCATCCCTGTGGCCGAAGAAAGCGGACTGATCATTGAGCTTAGCGAATGGGTCCTGCGGAAAGCCTGCGAACAATCCATCGATTGGATGAGCCGAGGTCTGCCACCTATTCGGATCGGCGTTAATCTGTCTGCACAGCATTTTCACAGTGCCAATCTGCTACCCTATATCAAGCACATCATTTCCAATTATAATATCAATCCCGAATTGATTGAGCTGGAAATTACCGAAGGTTGTATCATGGCTGAGGTTGACGAAGCCATCCGGCAACTGGAAGAAATGCGGGGCATGGGTTTCGGGTTGTCGGTTGATGATTTCGGCACCGGATATTCGTCACTCAGTTACCTAAAAAAGTTTCCCATTCACACGCTGAAAATTGATCAATCTTTTATCGGCCCCAACATCAGTCGCAACGAAACGGAAGGTGCCATTGTCCAGTCAATTATAAAGCTGGGACACAGTCTCCATCTCAATGTGATTGCCGAAGGGGTGGAAACGAAAGACCAGTTGCAGTATCTAACACGACATTATTGCAATGAAATCCAGGGATATTATTACGGACGACCAGTCCCGACCGGCGAACTGGAAAAAATGATCCCCAATATTGCGAAGAATAATAAGGACGACGATTAACTTCGCAGCACGGAACGTCTGTCGTCCCCCATATCTTTCAGATAGTAAGCTCAGTCAGCCGAATGTAATCATTCCCCTCCCAGTTTTAGAAATACATGAGAATACGGCTGCATTGTCAATGCAAGAACATCATTATGCAGGGTTAATGTCGTGTCCAGGAGGAGGTCCACAGCATTGGAAATGCCAGGGAGATTCAATGTCATGGATTGTGTATTTTCACTATGATTAAAGAATACCAGTATCCGTTCATCAAAATAGCGTTTCTCGTAGACCCAAGTAGGTCCATCCACCTGGATGGGGATATAATCACCCAATGCCAGTGAGGGATAGGTTTGCCGCAAACGGTTCAGCCGACTGAATTCTTTTTTAAGCTCCCGGCCTTCCGGTGACACGGCTGCTCCGAATTTCATCGGTCGGCGGTTGTCAGGATCCGCCGCGCCCATCAATCCGATTTCTTCACCATAATACACGACCGGTACGCCCGGCATGGTAATATTGAACGCCTGGAAATTGGCCAGTTTTCGGAATACCTCGGGATGTGTTGCCGGATGGGGTGGATTGGAAAATGCCAGTTCGGTGCCGTTATCTCCCCAGCCGACCTGATTATCCGCCACTGCCATGAATTTCATCTGGTCATGGCTGGATGTAAGGTTGCCCATGAGGTGAACCGGGCCAAACGACAAGGCATTGTCCTCTACGATGGCAGCCAGTGGCATGAAATCAGCCATAACCGCAGCAAACGGGCCCCGGGCATTGAAGTAGATGGAAAAATTAAACTGAGACGTTAACTCTCCCGGATTGACATAACTGCGGATCAGCGCATCGGATCCGAAGGATTCTCCAATCTGAAACAATGATTTATTCGGGAATTCGACTTTCAGCCGGGCCGTTAATTTTCGCCAGAATACATGGGGAACATGTTTAACCGCATCCTGCCGGAAACCGTCAAAATCGAATGTTTTAATCCACCAGACGGCATCGTCCACAACCTGGTCAATTGCTTCCGGAGCATGTAGATAATCATAGGATGGAATAAAAGTATCGAACCAGGTTGTCAGCCTGGTTTCTTCACTCCAGTTCCGAATGTTAGGTGTACCGTCAGGCAGGGTCATTTCGCCAAACCAGTCCCGGTGCTCCCGGTAATAATGATGTTCTTCATGAACATGGTTTGACACGAAGTCCAGGATGACGCGAATCCCCTTATCATGAGCCAGGCGGACCAATGTCTTCAATTCTTCCGTCGTCCCGAACCGGGGGTCGACTTCACGGGCGGCAATGGGCCAATACCCGTGATAGCCGGTATAGGTCCGGTTGGGCGGGATGGATTCTACCCAGCCTTCCAGTGGTTGTCGGGATGCCGGAAATAACCAAATGGTGTTAATCCCCAGTTCAGTGAAATATCCTTCTTCCAGCTTCTGGATAATTCCGGCAAAATCTCCCCCGTGCCAGTTGGCAATATCGGCTAAATCCGGACCTGTGGATTTCCGCGTATTGGCCGGATTCCCATCCAGAAAACGATCAGTCATAAGACTGTACAGCACTGTGAAATACCAACTGTCATTGTCGGTCCCGGGTTCTAACGGTTTTCCCTGTTCAATGATAGTAATATTATCGGGGATTGCTCTACCCTGCTCATCAATACCCATAATGCGTAATCGTCCGTCACCCAGCCCGCTGATTCTGATACTCAGGCTGCCATCCGGTTGCATATCGAACGCATCGTTATGGACCGACAGGTTATTGATATGAATGAAGGGAAATACCGGCAAGGAACCATCTTCCGGAGGTATATAATCAAAATACAATTTCCCATTGTGATAACTGTGTTTGACAAACCGACCGGCTGAGGTAGGTTTTTCGGCCGTCAGGTCCAGAATGGAGTTCCAGCCTCCAATGTTATTGGAAACGAAAACCGGATTGGCAGGATCAATCAATTCCTCTCCGTCCACCACAAATTTATATTCATGTCGCAGGGGTTTCAGGTACACCGTTCGTTCCAGAATGCCGTCTCCGTTTTCATCGCGCAGGGGCAGCGCCGTTCGGGACCAGTCATTAAAGCCTCCCATGACCACCACCTTCTTTTCCTGTCCCTCGGCGGCATAGGTAAAGGTGTGTGCCACCATAGGTTCCACCCGGATCAGGATGTCTTCCTTCCGCCCATTGATCCCCAGGGAAACTACCGATAAAGCCGGTGCCGATGATCGCGGGCGAATTATCAGACTATCCTTAGTAGCAAAATAGTGCAACGCAATATCAGGATGATCGGGAATTCGAACGGCCGTGACTTCATCACGGAAATAATTCCTGAGATTCAGGGAAATAGAGGATCCCTGGCTCACAACCAGAGTGGGAATGGGATATACGGTCGAAGATTCGCCGGTCGGCTGACAAGCTGCAAGAAAAAGAATTAGCAGTAGGGAAAATATTTTTCGCATGATGAATTTCTCCAGACGGGTGTAATTTAGTGACTCTATCCAGAGTGAATACAAATAAAGGTGAGGCCCGCATGCAAAGCCGGTATATTTATAGAATAATATTATCACTATTCATTTTCACCCAGTGCAAGGAACTACTCATGTCCCATTCTCTGCCCTACGGGGCTCATGTTATTGATAATCAAACCACTTTCCGCCTGTACGCCCCAACAGCCGATGCCGTTTTTCTGGTCATTTTCGACCGACCGGAAGCCGAGACAGGGGAGGAATTTTCAATGGAGCACCAATCAAATGGTGACTGGACCCTAACTGTCGCCGACGCCGGCTTTGGGACGTTATACGGTTACCGTCTGGAAGGTCTGTATCAGGATGATCGGGTCATAATTGCCGATCCCTGGACTCAGGCTGCCGTGACGCAAAATACCTATCGTCATGTGGCCAAATCCCTGATCGTGGATACCAGCTATGATTGGGAACGGGACCACTGGCAAAAGATCGATCCCCGGGATTTAGTCATCTATGAAATGCATATCCGGGATATGACTGCCGATCCCTCTGCGCGCTGTTCCAGACCGGGAACCTACCATGGTCTGATCGAACCCGATCAGGAAGGTGGACTATCTCACCTGAAAGCCATGGGTATCAATGCAGTGCAAATTCTGCCGGCCCAGGATTTCGCCAATGTGGAAGTGCCATACCGGGATGCTTCGGCTCCGGTGTATAATACCTGGAATCCCTATGCGCGGAATCACTGGGGCTATATGACTACGTTTTTCTTTGCACCTGAGACCTACTACGCCAGCGACGGAACCATGGAACCAGGGGCCTGGAACGGACGCGACGGTCGTGCCGTTCGTGAATTCAAGGACATGGTCAAAGCCCTGCATCGGGAAAAAATAGCTGTCATCATGGATGTGGTTTATAATCATGTATCCAACTATGACTGGCAACCATTCAAATATATTGAACGTTCCACCTACTTCCGGCTGGACGAAAACGGGCAATATAACTCCCAGTCCGGCTGTGGCAACGATACCCGCACGGAAGATCCGGCCATGCGACAGGTCATTCTGGAAAGTGTGAAATACTGGATGACGGAATATCACGTAGATGGTTTCCGATTTGATTTGGGAAATCTCATTGACCCGGAAACTCGCGCCATGATCATTGCCGAGTTGCGTTCCATCAATCCCAATATCATCATTCTGGCCGAACCCTGGGGTGGAGGATATGACCCGGCCGGTTTTTCCGATCAGGGATGGGCGTCTTTCAACGATCAGTTCCGAAACGGGGTCAAGGGTCAGAATCCCCGTGACGGAAAAGGTTTTATCTTTGGTGAATGGCAGGGGAACAATGATCAACGTGCCTTGCAGCGTTTCATGATGGGGTCTCTCCGTTCATTCGGCGGTCAGTATGTGGATGTCCGGCATAGTGTGAATTATCTTGAATCACATGATGATTATACTTTTGGCGATTTTATTCGCCTGGGAGCCGGCAATGTGGCGCCGGAACAGGTAATTACAGACCGAATGGCCAATGCCATGATTCGAGATCGTCACCTGGACCTGAATAAGCTGGGAGCGCTGTATTTATTCACATCCCAAGGGATCGTCTTTATCCACGAAGGCCAGGAATGGGGCCGGAGCAAGGTCATTGCCCCAACGAACGTACCGGACGATCAGGTAGGCCAATTGGATCATAATTCTTATAATAAGGACAATGAGACCAACTGGCTGAACTGGCAGGAACGGGAAATGAATCGGGAGCTGGTTAACTATTACCGGGGACTTATCGCGCTTCGTTTAAAAGAATCGGCTTTTCGCCGATCGCAACCGGAACAGTTCCAGTTTCTCGCGGTGGGTAACCGTACAGCCCTGGCCTATGTATTACAGGATGAATTCCTGGTTGTACTCAATGGCGAACCGGAGCAATCCCTGACGCTGGAATTGCCCCCCGGGGACTGGTCGGTGATCGTCGATAAAACCGTTCATGATGAGCAGCCCACCATGGCATCCTCACCCTTGGCGGTTCCGCCCACCAGCGGAATGATTCTACGGCGGCGATAAACCTCAGAACTGATGATAGGCATCCCAGCCATAGGCCGTGGTGAGTAATACGATCCGGTAGGAATCCTGTCCCCGCGACACATAGGAAAATTGTACCCCACCGGGAAAATTTTTATCCCCCATATAGAAAAAGTCGGAACGGTTCACATCCACGTTTTCATACGACCAGTTTTGTAAGTCCCCTGACAGAAAATCATCCAGAGAAAGAATGTCACTCCCCCGAGGGTAATGTTTAATTCCTTCTTCCGAAATGGATTCAATAGCCTTTAACTCTACCGCCACTTTTAACTTAGCAATAAAATATTCCACCTTCGCCTTATGTGCTTTTTCCTCCACATCAGGCGTTTCCGGTATAATGATGGCAATCAGAATACTCATGATTGCCACCGTAATGATTAATTCAAATAATGTAAAACCTTTCGATTTCCACATTGTCTCCCCGATTCTTGCATTGAATACCCCGGAAATGTATCAAGAATTATGCCAGGAGTTCCGGAGGCTTGTGGGAGTCAATGTGAAATTCCCTACGATATCACAGGCCTAATAAGGTATAGGCCGTTTAAACGGTTAAGGCCATAAATGGATTAGCGGGTCGAGAGCTATAAAGCCCCTAGCGCAACAGTGTCATTTTTATGGTTTGTGTATCTTGTCCGGCTTGAACCCTGGCAAAATAAAGTCCAGAAGGAAGATGATGACCGGACTGATCCCGCCCTTTCCAATGAAAACGGTTGGGTCCGGACTGCCCCGCTGCCCGGGATCGGAATACTTCCCGGCCGGTAATGTCGAATATTTTTACTTCAAATGGTCCGGCATTCGGCAGGGTAAATGAAATGTCTGTTTCGGGATTAAAGGGATTGGGATAATTCTGCGAAACATGAAAACGATAGGGTATTGATTCTTCCTGAACCGGTAACAATCCCTGCTCCGGCGTCGCCAGTCTGACATCCGTATAAATATGAAATTCACCCGGTAAAAGGGTTACCAGGTCCGTCGTAGCTACCACCGTGATACTGTCGCCGGAGAAATAGTCATACCAGGTGCCGGTATGATGGAAATCCGGACCAATGGCATGAGACACAATCCCGAAATTCCCGACAATAATGGCATTCATCGTCGGATGGGAGAGGCGTATTCGTTTCTGTCCCGTGGAACTGTTGAGCCATAAATCCACATTTGTATTCGCGCTGCGGAAAATATCGTAATTCCGGCGAAGCTGCAGGAGAGCTTTCCAGGTATTAAAGAGGCGAAGCCGGTTCGGATCATTCATGTATTCCCAGCGAGGAGGCTTTTCGCTTAGCCGCCCCCCGTACGCATCAATGGAAACATCATAACCCCGTTCGCCGAATTCCCAGATCATCTTTGGCCCCGGCAGGGTAAAGAAAAACGCACCCGCCAGCTTCATACGTTCAAGGGCGGTGGGCAGCTCCTGAATATCATATGCGCCGCTGGCATTGCCATATTCCAGGTTCTTGAACATCAGCCGTTCTTCATCATGACTTTCCATATAGGTGACAAGATTGGGTTTGGTCCAGCCCCGGGAACCGTAAAATCCCCAGGAAAAATCAGAGCCGCTGCCATTATACCCCATGGTGGCTTCATTATAATTATAATTGAAATTGCCCCAGAGCATCATTCCCTTGCCGTAATGCGCCAGCTCCGTTTCTTCACTGTTGGCGGTAAAATGTTCCAGAATGATATAGGCCGTGCTGTCCGTTGCCCAGACCTGATCGGCCATGCGTTTCAGGAGAGTTATCCGGGCTGCATCATAATTCCAGCCGTCGCCGGGAGTATTGGTCATACCCTTGGAAAAATCAAAACGAAACCCATCCACATTGTATTCCGTCAGCCAGTACGACAGCACCCGGTCCATAAAATATTGGGTGTGGGGACTGGTATGATCGAAATCATACCCCCAGTTATAAACAGGATTGGGCGACTCAACATTATACCAGGGATTGTTGGCCGCCGGGGCTCCGTTTTCCCAGTATAATCGCACCAACGGCGACTGTCCGAAACTATGGTTGAAAACAATATCCTGGATGACGGCTATACCCCGGGCATGGCAAGCGTCAATGAAAGTTTTCAATGTATTTTTCGGGCCATAGTATTTGTCGGGAGCAAAATAGAAGGATGGATTATATCCCCAGCTGGAATTACCTTCGAATTCATTGATCGGCATTAGTTCTATGGCATTGATACCCAGACGCTGGAGATAATCCAGGGTGTCCACCAGTGTCTGAAAATCATGACGACCGATGAAATCCCGGACCAGCATTTCATAGATTATCAGATCAGTTTGTGGGGGAGGAATAAAGGTGTCGCTGTGCTGCCATTCAAAGGGATCCTGGGCCGTTTGCAGAACCGAAACCGGTTCCCGGGTTTTTCCCTGCGGATAACTCTTTAAACCGGGATAAGTGATGTCGGGAATCCAGGGATCATTCCAGGGATCCAGTACTTTATCGGTGTAAGGATCGGCGATGCGTAGGGTGCCATCCACGAGATACTGAAAAGCCTGTTCGGACCCTACCGAGATGTTTTCCAACGTCAACCACCAGAGGGTACTGTCGTCATTCGGCTGGTACCGTTGCATGTAATAACCGGTGTCCACTTTCCAGTCATTGAAATCTCCGATGACATATACAAATTCCTTGTACGGAGCGAATAATTTCAATGTAACTGTCGTAGGACCGTTATAGAATATTCCCGGTTCCAGATTTCCGCCCGGAGGAAGACCTTCCCCGACCGGTGGATTTACCATCACGGCAAAAGTTACCACATCACTGACACCCAGTGTATCAATGGCTGTCAGACTGATTTCATGGCTTCCGAATCCCATGTCCGAAGCCTCCAGGATTACGGCCAGGGTATCTTCCGCCGTAGCGCCAACCATCATTCCGTCCAGTGAAAGTACCAGGGTATCCAATGCTGTATTGTCCACCACTGCCGTGCCCATGACGGATAGACTGTCATTTTCCCCCAAGAAAACAGGACTGCGGAGAGGATGTCCCAGAGACACATCAATTGCCGGTGTAATGAAGACGGCGGATATACCTTCCTGAAAAACGGGAATATGCCAGTCAATCCCAACACCACCGTTATTGTCCCAATTGCCCTGCCCATCCTGAAACACAAAATCAATGACCGTAACGTCGGCGGGGATAAAATAATCATATTGCCACCAACCTCCAGAACCGGTATATGTCATGGGATCATCCACCACATTGTTCCAGCCGTTCGTTCCCCGGTGGATGAAGACCTGCGCCGCATTATCCGGCAGCGTTCCGGTCACCACATCGTAATAAATGGATACGGTCTGTCCCTGCACGGGATATTCCGGCACCCAATAGACACTCTGGCCGAAAGTAAACACCAAAAGAAAGAGGGCGCTGATGGCTAATTTATTCATACGTCGTTGGTCTCACCGGCATTGACTTCGGTCGATAAGTGGCGGAACCACATGAAATACAATCCCACTGATAACAAGGCCAGAATTATAAACAGGTTGGTAGCGTTCCCCCATTGTTTCATTATAACCATCATCCCAAACAGGAATAATACGATCTGCCAGGGAACAGCCAGGAAGGTGGAAAAAATATCGCGTCTGTTTTCTTTATTGATCTGCACCATGATATCCGCTGCCACTTTTTTGCGGACTGGGCCCCAGAACCCAAAGGGACGTGTCACGCGGTAAAACTTTTCCAGCACTCTTTCGTCAGTCGGTTGGGTCAGGTAGGTTCCCAGCACACAACCGATGAGGGATCCGCCGCTGGCAATCATGAAAGAGTAGTATTCCGGTAAATGTTCCGGACCAAAGGCCCGCGTGGCAATGGCTGCTACCATTCCCACCACCGTGCCCCAGGCAAAACCGTACCCGTTAAACCGCCACCAATACCAGCGCAACAATTGGGGAATAAATAAGCCGGAACCAATCCCCATGGTAATCCAGCCCCAGATATCATTGATATTTCGAATCGTGTAACTCAGTAGAATTGCCAGGAGAACAATCATAATGGAAGCCGCCCGGCTGTGGAGCATCAGCGTTTTTTCATTCGCTTTGGGATTGATATAGGTCTGATACAAGTCTTTTACCCAATACGCCGCCCCGGCATTGACTGTAGAATCAAAGGTGGACATGGCAGCGGCCACGAGTCCGGCAATCAGGAGGCCCTTCATTCCGGTGGGAATATAAGTTTTGATGACGGTGGGCAGAACCAGCTCCGGATCAGCGATGACATTGCCGGTGGAAATTCCGTAATACACCCCTAGCATGGCAAACGAAGCAATCAAGGGCCAGCGAAATGAAAGAAGGAAAGTCCAGAAAAGTGACAGGAGTCCAGCTTCCCGGTCATTCCGGGCGGCAAAATAACGTTGAATCATGTAACCGCCGGTGCCCGATGAACCTTCCAGCGTAACTTTAAACAGATAGAACATGATAGCAATCCCAAACAGGTTGTAGATGGAGTACTGGGAATTGCTGGGCATATGCATTTCCGCCGGCGGGAATATTCGTGACCATTCCGCCAGGGATGTTTTTATTTCCTGGAATCCGCCGCCAATGAGGGGAACGGAAACATGGAAGGATTCAGGTAAAACAACGGTTTTCATGGCCAGTACACAAATGAAAATGATGGTACAGAATATCAGAATGCCCTGAAAAACATCGGTCCAGACCACACCGTACAATCCGCTTGCGACGGTATATGTCATGGCCAGAATAATCATCAGCAGGGCTGCCGTGTGCTGGTCAATACCCATGAAATCACCGACGAATTTTCCGGCCCCCACAGCAAAATATGTAATCATGGCAATCGTCATGATAATCGCGGCCAGAGCGCTGATAATCCGGGCATAATCTCCCTCGCGTGAAGTGCCGAAACGGAAATGCATCCATTCGGCCAGCGTCATCACATGGGCCCGGCGATTCCATTTTCCCATAAAAATCATCAGGAAAGCCATGATCAGAGTGACCCCGCCACGGATTTCGATGAAAAACCCCTTGGTTCCCAGGGCATAAATAAAGGCCGTATTGATCATGGTTCCGGCCACATCGGTATTGGAAGCCATACCGGAAGCACCCAGGACCCACCAGGGTAAATTCCGATTTCCCAGAAAATAAGAATCAATGCCCTGTGACGCTTTCTTTTGCAGGACAAGTCCCACAACCACAATGGCCAGCAGATAAATAATTACTATTGCATAGTCAATGAATGCCATGAAGCCTCCATCCGTTACAAGGTCGTATTGGCCGGAATAACGGTTCCTTTGGGAATGACAATAATCCCGTCCCGGATGAAATACCAGGAACCATCTTTTTCCAATATACCTTCATGATTAATTAATTGTACGTTTACTCCGATACGAACATTTTTATCCAGAATAACATTTTTCAGAACAGACCCGTCACCGATGCCCAGTCCGACGGTCTGTTCTTCCGAACCCTGATCATAATAATCAGCCCCCATGTGATAGACATTTTCCATAGTGACGTCATTCCCGACCACACTCCGAATACCCAGGATGCATCGTTTCAATGTCGATTGTCCCACAATACAGCCGTCATTTATGAATGATGATTCGATGCGGGTATCTTGAATGCGACTCCCCGGTAAAAAACGGGGACGTGTAAAAATTGGAAATTCCTGGTCATAAAATTTGAAAACCGGGTCTTTTTCGGTCAGATTTAAATTGGCATTGAAGAAAGAACGAATGGTCCCGATATCTTCCCAGTACCCGTGAAAAGGATAAACGGCTGTGGGAAACTGCCGAATGGCGGCGGGAAGGATTTCACGCCCAAAATCGTTGCCGGTAAATTTTAACGCTGCTGTCAGGACATCCTTTTTAAACAGGTAAATGCCCATCGATATCAAAACGGAACCGTTGGATTGCCATTTTTGGCCCTCCTCGCTTCGGAGAAATTCAGGGCTGGGTTTTTCCATGAAATCGGTGACAAATCCCTGGTCATCCACCGCCATGATCCCGAATTCCGATGCTTCTTCCACCGGAACTGTCTTGGCAGCAATGGCAATGTCCGCCTGATGATCCACCATATGATTGAGAAAATACTGATAATTCATTTTATAGAGATGATCCCCGGCCAAAATGACGAAATAGGATGCCGGACGCCGTTTTAAATCCCCCCAGTAAGCCCGAACCGCATCTGCCGTTCCCTGGAACCAGTCAATATTATCAAATGTCTGTTGCGCCGCCAGCAAGGATACATTCCCGCGGGCGAACATGTCAAAATTATAGGTGCGGAATATGTGGCGGTGAAGTGATGCCGTATTGAATTGTGTCAAGATATGGATATTCCGGATTCCGGAATGAATACAATTACTCATGGGGATATCAATCAACCGGTATTTCCCCCCGATCTGCACGGCCGGCTTGGCCCGCATGCGGGTCAGAGGATTCAGTCGGGTCCCCCGACCCCCGCCAAGAATGATGGCTTCCAGTCGTTCGGTTGCAAGGCTGTTATTCATGTTGCCTCCTCATTGCAGCATACAATGATCGATATTTTTCCGCAGATTTCTGCCAGGAATAGTCAGACAACATAGCATTACGGCGCAGAGAATTCCAATCCTTTGTTCCGTAAATCGCCCCTCCCCGGTGGATGGCATCCCGGAATGCACGTTCATCATAGGACTGAAAGGAAAAACCGTTGCCCTGCTTTCCATTCCAGTCAACAACCGTATCCGCCAGCCCGCCCGTGGCATGAACAATGGGGATGGTCCCATACCGCAGACTGTAAATCTGATTCAGGCCGCACGGTTCATATCGTGACGGCATCAGGAAAAAATCGGCACCGGCTTCAATCCGATGTGCCAGGACTTCATCATAATCCGCGACACAGGCTACGGAAGCGGGATACTTTTCGGAGTAGTCCCGTAAGGCACGCATAATGTCCGGTTCTCCCGTCCCCAGAAATACAAAAAGGAATCCTTCCGCTACCAAATCATCCAGAGCCGCCAGAATAAGATGAAACCCCTTGCTTTCCACCTGCCGGGAAACGGAACCAAACAGCGGTGTTGTTTCGGTCCCGGATAAGTGACAGGCCTGGATCAGGGCGGCTTTATTAATCGCTTTGAAGGGCAGGGTCTGGACGGAATAATTCTGTACAAGATGAGGATCGGTTTCCGGATTCCAGTAATCGTAATCGGCACCATTCAAAATTCCGGTGAAAGATTCATTTCGCAGACGCAGGTCGTCCTGCAGACCGTACGCCAGATCGGGGATTGTCAATAATTCATTCCGGTAGGTGGGACTTACCGTAACCACACGATTCGCATGACGGATTCCGGTTTTCAAGGCATTGCCTTCCTGTTGCTGAAAATATTTCCTTTCCGGCAGGTCCAGGAGACCGGTCTCCGTTGCTGAAAAAGTGCCCTGGTACATGGCGTTGTGAATCGTGAGTAAAGTGGGAATATTCATGTCCCGCTGCTTGAGCATGAGCGGTAACAGGGCCGTGTGGTGATCATTGACATGAACAACGTCGGAAATAATATTTTGACGCTCCAGAAGGTCTAACACAACGTATTGAAGAAAGAAATAACGGGCATTGTTGTCAGGATAGCCGGTGCCGGCCGTGGCGCCGTATATCCCGGCACGATCATAGAATGAGGCATTTTCCACAAACCAGAACCGAACGCCATTATCGGAGATTTCCCTGATTGCGTAAGGAATTCTGTCGGCACCCAGGGTGATTTCTCCCCGGAAGCGTGATGGCGGAGGGGATTGAAAATGTTCCCGAACCTTTCGATACCAGGGACTGATAACGGTAACAGTCACATTGTGTTCAACAAGAGAACGAGGCAAAGCAGAAGAAACATCGGCCAATCCTCCCACCTTGGAATACGGTGCCACTTCGGCCGATACAAATATAAGGGATAAAGATTCAGACATGTGATATGGCTCCGGGTAAAGCGGAGATGATATCCGCCAAACGGTATTGATGCAATTCGGCCAGAGGATAGATTTCTTTCCAGCCGGAGATGTTCAGCCAGAAGCAGAGCGAAAAAAATGTTTTCCAGGTTTCCCCCTCAATGTATTCGACGCCCTCCCATTCATTGGTATGGAAAAGCGCTTGCCAGATCTTCCCTTCCGGGAGGGTGGTAATCAGGGCCGGTAAATTCTGTTCGCCAATAAAACGTAATGCCAACCAGGTAGCATCCCATTGGGCGGGATCCAGGGCTAAATACCGCTCCAGGGCCAGAGAAAGCCAGAGTTCATCATAGAGTTTCAGCCAGGTCTTTGGGTCCATGCTCCGGGCCAGGACCGTCACTGCCAATAGTGTGGACGGTGGCTCCGCCCATTCCGGTTTTTGACGCTTTCGGGATTCAATCAGGGAATATTGCTCTACAATGCGCGGCAGGCATGATTCAGGATCAAATACTTCACTTCCGGGGTCACTGTGGATCTGCTGAGCCAGCTGGGAAAGGCCTTCACGTACCCTTTTCTCTTCTCCTGTCAGTAGTGCCCGAATGAGTTTGACAAACCAATCATGGGCCGGCTGGAGTTCGTCCAGGATCAGCTCTTTTTCCAGGTTGTCCACCCCCTGTCCGGCCAATCGGTGGCAAACGGCTTGGAGTCCGGCACTTCCATCGCGCACTGAAAAATCTGAAAAAACAAAAGCCTGATACCCTTTCAGGGTCTGGACAAAACCATTTCCGTTCAGCTCGGCACCGGATCGGATATATTCCCGGTGATGGATCATATCACGATAAATCAGATACTGATCATCCTTTACTGTCAGATCAAGGCCGGTCAATAAGGATTCCGTTTCCAGAGTATTGTCCGTTTTATTCCTGAAGGGAACCGATTCACGGATCGAACCGTGACTGGTACCAAAGGCATTATTCACCAACACAATAACTGACCTATCGCCATGGCGGTTGGAATAGGCAAACACGTTTTCATCCAGCCCATCGCCGGTGTAAAAATCATAGAGTCGAAAGGCCGTCACATCGGCAAATAATTCACGTTGGTGGAACAGGGGAAAAATCCGGCGCCAGTGTTCTTCAACCAGGTGATCATCCGGGGATTCATCCCCATAAGCCCGGCGAAATTCCATCCCATATTTCTCCCGGTATCCTTCCGTTTGTCCGTGTCCCCAGAGCGGCAGACCCGGCAGTGTCGCCAAAAGTGTGGCTACGGCAAAGTATTTATCGCCATCGCCAAATTGGGTACGGGCCGTTTCTTCATCGGGATTACTCATGAAATTCACATAACGCTTCAAAATGTCCGGGTCGAAGGCCAGAGTATCACGGATCGCTTTGCGATAATCCTGGTTGCGTTCCATCTTCAGCATATTCATAAATGCACTGTTGTACACTCGATGCATTCCCAGGGTCCGTACAAAGTAGCCCTCCATGAGCCAGAAGGCTTCCGCCAGCAGGAGTGTATCCGGTGCTTCCTTCGCAACCCGGTCCACTACTTCCCGCCAGAATTCCGTCGGCATCAGGGCCTTGAATTCCTCGTCACTCATGGCATTTTCGGAGCGTGAGGGTATGTCGCTGCCGGAACCCGGCACTGGGAACCATAGTCGTTGATAATGCTTCCGCGTAAGGGTCATGGCAGCATCGAAACGTATGACCGGAAATTGCCGCGCTACCGCCAGTATTGTCTGCATGATGGCTTCCCGCAAATCGGCATTGAGATAATTCAATTGTGCCGTATCATTCCAGGGCATGGTCGTACCGTCATTCCCGTGATAAATGAAACGCTGTTCTCCCGTTTCATGATCCACCCGCTTGAATACGACCGCTGCATCACTCTGGGTAAAATAATGATCTTCCAGATAAATGCCGACACGGTCATTCCCGGAGAGATTTTCCCCGGAAAAGGTATATCCGGGAAAGGGTTTGTCCGGCCGGGATACAAACCAGTCTGGATGATCCATGAGCCAGTCCGAATCCAGAGCAGTGTGGTTGGGGACCATATCGCTGGCCAGGCGAATTCCCTGTCGTTCGCAGGCGGACTTCAAAGATGCCAGAGCGTCCCGACCACCCAATTGTTCCGCAATGTCGTAACGTTTTATGGCATAGGCCGACGCTTCGGCCTCCGGATTGCCACACCATTGTTTGATGGTCTTCGATGCGCTGCTTCTTTCCCAGATTCCGATGAGCCACAGGACATTGAACCCGGCAGCGGATAATTGTCGTAAGGCATCCTCCGGGATTTCATTAAGGCGTGAAATTTTCCGGCGATACTGGTGGGATAGTTGATCCAGCCAGACAAAGGTATTTTTGGCAATCATAACCACGGACGGCATCCAATCACGGTCCGAGCTGTACCGGGCCGAAAGTTCCGCCCAGGTCCCCGAATAATCCGGACCGGAGACCGGTCCCGGACCGGTAAGACGCAGGGTTTGTTCTTCCTTAATATAATCCAATCCCCGTATCAGGCGGGTACTCCAATCGCCCAGCCAGGGTCGCCAGGATCGCAGCATGAATTCGGCCTGATCAGATAAATCCGACGGATGGCGGGTAAAGGGCTCCGATAAGAAAACAAAGATCGGTTTCTCCGAACGGAAAGCCGGTGGCCGGGCAGCCGACCAGCGATCTAGGTCTTTCCTGGCCTCGGGAGTGGAAAAGGATAATTCCATGACGGATCGGGACTGTTCCATGGCCGGATTGAGAACGGCCAGGTTTTCCGCCCAGAATTCCAGGATATCCGGGAAGGAATCTTCCCGCACCTCCGGTTTGGGCCGGGGAATGGAATCTATCGGGATATTGTTTTCTTCAAGATAGGCTTTAAGAACGGCCCGCTGGGCTCCCATCACGGCATTGGTCAAATACAATTCACCGGCGGATACCTCCTGTTGACGTAATGTTCCCAGCCATTCCAGGGCACTATAGCGGGTGGGAAAGACATCCCAGGGATCACCGGGGGCCACCGTAGTCGGAGGCAGGGTATTCTTTAAACGCATAATATTGTTAACCGGGCCTGTACCTTGGAATGATATAGGCCAATAAAATCAGTAATACTTTTCCTGGTATTCCCGTATCATCCGCTGGGCGGTGAATTGTACTCCTGTTTTTATCGATTGTCGCATTAGTTCCGCCCATACGTTAATCGGACCATAATAGGTTGGGATAATTTCTTTTTCCAGAACGCGGTATAAATCTTCGGCATCTTTATCATCATCGGGGACTTCCGGGGTTCCGATTGCCCATCCGTTCTTACCGTGTTGGCAGGCTTCGGCCCACCAGCCGTCCAGGATGGAACAATTGGGAATCCCGTTCAAAGCCGCTTTCATTCCGCTGGTTCCTGAAGCTTCATTAGGACGCAGGGGCGTGTTGAGCCATACATCCACTCCGGATGTAATCAGGCGCCCCAGCCACATATTGTAATTTTCCAGAAATGTGACTTTCACCTTGCCAAATAGACGGTTGGCGTTGGCAACAATGCCGCGAATAATTTCCTTGCCCTGCGTATCATTCGGATGGGCTTTCCCGGAAAAAACAATCTGAAGCTGTCCTTGGCCGATTTCGATTAACCGGTCCAAATCCCGGAAAATAAGCCGGGCTCGTTTATAGGATGCC
This sequence comes from Fidelibacterota bacterium, assembly GCA_046861395.1. Taxonomy (GTDB): domain Bacteria; phylum Fidelibacterota; class Marinisomatia; order Marinisomatales; family JABMOV01; genus JBHHUC01. The sequence continues at coordinate 38,375 of JBHHUC010000008.1, read as the reverse complement.
GCCCGGCGAGCAAAGCCGATTGTCAGGATATTCTGTGGTAATGCTTTCTGGGTCTGGGAATTGGCAAAGCCCAATAAAAAATGTTTCTGAGAAAGATGAGCCTGCAATAGATCTTCATCGGTCAACGCATCCACATTTAACAAGCGTGTTGCATCTTCACGCCAACCCGGCAACCGTTGATCAAACAGTTCACGCCAGGTCTTTCCTACCCAGTAGGGATGATAAACACCGTTGGTAATATGGCCGATTTCAAAATCGGGAAATTGTTCCCGGGCCACCTTCCCATGCAGTGCCGATACGCCATTGGCCGACCGGCTGTAATAGAGTCCCATTTCCGTCATGTGATAGCGACTGTTCTTGACCAGCGTAGGCAGTTCCAGTTTCTTCGGCAGTAATCCCTGCAACAGTTTTTCACACCGTTCCCGGGCAAAATGATCATGACCGGCCGGGACTGGGGTGTGGGTGGTAAAATGACAGCGGGAACGAACCACATCCCGGTCGCCCTTGAATTTCTGCAATAACTCAAGGGTTAAAAAGGAACAATGTCCTTCATTCAGATGATAGGTGTCAATGTCGGTATATCCCATGGATTCCAGAAAACGTATGCCTCCGAACCCGAGAATGGCTTCCTGGAGAATCCGGTGATCCTTGTCTCCCGAATACAAACGCAAGGTAATTATTTTATCATCCTCAAAGTTTTCCTCCAGTTCGGTATCCAGAAAAAAGATAGGAATGATATGGCCGTCAATTCCTTTATAATCATACTGGTAGGCCTGAATCCAGACCTGACGATTGCGTAATGGGAGGGTAAATTTGTTCGGTAATTTTTTCAGATAAGGTTCGGGATCAAAGCGGGGATAGGTTTCGCTCTGGTTGCCTTCTTCATCGAGGCGTTGTTTGAAGTAGCCTTCTTTATAAAGTAGGGTTATGGCACACATGGGGAGTTTTTCATCAGCTGCGGCTTTGATATGATCACCGGCCAGGACGCCCAAACCGCCACTATAGGTCGGCAGGGAAGATGAAATGCCGATTTCGGCACTGAAATAAGCAATATTTATTTTTAAATCCATTCATCCACCTTTAGTAGAAATTCCATCGTCATTGTTTCGTCGGGGTCCAGGGTCAATGGCCGGATGGGAATTACAGCCGAACTCTGATAAATTTTTTCAAATCCCGATTCACTCATGGAAACAGTGAATACGGGATGGCGCCAGACGGTCTCAGGATGTGGAAAATATAGGGTCACGGCAAATTGGTCCCATTCATTGACCAGTGCCAGCGCTCTCACATTACGAGACTCGCCCTGACTGTCGAGCAAATGATTACTTGGCTTTTCGCCATTGATCAGATAATAACGGTCCGGAGTATGTCCTCCCAGCAGGGAAAAATTCAATTCATTTCCGTATAAGCCGGTTAAAACGTCCTGGCTGCGGTTGGTGACTTGGATCGTTATTTTTAATTCATTCCCTGCAAGCTTCATCTGTTTCTTCACCGCCACAGGAAGGGAGCCGACCATCCCGACCGCCGATAATTCGATCTGGTCAAGCGGCAATCCGGACGTCGCCGTAAAAAAGGCATCATTGAAGTTCCCCTGTTCGGGGCAATGGGCGGTAAGATCAACCACGTGCAGATCGGACGGAAAAAAATGATCCACCAAAATGGCCCGTGGCAAGGTATCCGTTTGCAGGTATTTTTCCAATCCGTTTTCTTTGGCAGTCACAATATCATGGATGGAGCCGTCAGTCGAGGCTTCCGTTTTGGCCTGGGAAATTTTACTGTGATAACTTTCCGCATAGCGTCGCATGGTATCAGCCAGGTTGAAGAAACGGGGTAAATAATCCAGTTCACGGATCAGGCCGCCCTTTTCACCGGTAATGATTTTCAGCTGATCCGATTGCAATACAAATTCACGACCGCCATCCAGGTCCAGGTCATCACCCGTTGCATTATCCGAATCCTGTTGCAAGGCCGACTCTGCTTTTAAGAGCTGGGTATAAATCGCATGTCGGAGATGCGGTAAATAGAGGCCACCGAACACACCATGCCAGTAGGCGCAATTACACTGTGCCCGCCAGAGATCATCCTGCGCTGCGGTCAAAGCTGCGGCGGAAGGTGAATCTGCCATCGCCTGTGCCAGGCGATCGGAAACCTGCACCATGCGTTTTTGAATCCAATTGGATTCATCATAAAGAGATTGAAAATTCCGCCAGGTTCCTCCCCGTAAAAAGGATTTGTTTTTATCCAGGGTTCCGGCCGATTCCATGTTATGCACCAGAGCCGAAAATCTTTCCCCTTTTTCCGCCGGCAAGGTCCATTCACTCATTTCAAAATAACTGACGGTGGGCAGATACACTCTTCCCCGGGGCGGAAAAATATGAAAATATTCTTTGAACGTTGTCGTTTTCAACCAGTCCCGGTTATCCTGCAGAGCTTGGAAAAAGCGTTCCAGCCAGCGGTCTTTTTCATAGCAGCGATCGTAGGTTCCGGGCCACACTCCGAATTTTTCACCGTCGTCGGCCATGACAATGACCCGATCGCCCTTATCCGTGGCCAGAGACTTGAGATGGGCAATCGTCGCCTCCGGTTCCTGGAACGGCATGGCATAACGTAGGTGCTGACTGATGGGGAAAACGCCGGTCGGATAACCTTGCTCTTCCGTCATGAAATAACCGGTCATTTCCTCCCGGCTGCGACCGGCCGAAAGGAAATGAAAATCATCCACCGTGAGATAGCGTATCCCGGCCTCATGCAGGGGACGACTCAGATGTGGTTCCCACACTCGTTCCGTCAGCCATAATCCCTGGGCCTGGTACTGAAACCGCTCGGCGATATATTGATTCATCTTGGCGATTTGGCCGCGCTTGTCCCGATCCGGGATAATCGCCAGGACCGGTTCATAGAATCCGGCCGAAAGAATTTCCAGTTGGCGGTGGGCCACCAGTGTCCTGATACGATCCAGATATTCTGGATGATGGGCTTCCAACCATTCAATAAGACATCCACTTAGATGGATGACTAATGCCAGGTCGGGAAAGGATTCATAGACATCAAGGAAGGGTTTATAACTTTTCTGGTATGCTTCCTCGAAAACAAAATCAAAATTCCCTACGGGTTGATGATTATGTATGCCAAAAATAAATTGAACCGATGACACGGTTTCTCCGGATCTCAAAAAAGTGAAAAAGGATAGTGTGATTTATCGATCAGTTAGTCGTTCCAGTTCTTCCAGTGTTACATCCATGGTCTGACTGCTTCCATCAATCCGTTCGCGATATAGACGTATTTTATCATTCGGTGTCTCGGCAACCACCCAGTCCACCCGGTTGATGGTAATTATTTCTCCGACTTCATAAGATCGATCTTGTGTGCGTTTTTCGTTCATTGCCTGATTTTTCGGTTAGTAACTCATTTCTGAGTGACGTTGAATTTCTGACGATAGGGAATTGAAATCAAGGGAAGATTCACCGGGTGTTGGGAAGAAATAAGCCGGTGAAAATCAGTCCAGACGGCCGGAGAACCCTAATTGTCGCCAGGCTTCATACGCAACGATACTGACGGCATTAGCCAGGTTGATACTTCGTTCCGGGGTTCGCATGGGAATCCGGATCTGCTGGAATCGGGTCCGGATGGCAGCCGGTAAACCGCGTGTTTCCGGTCCGAACAGAAGAACATCATCGGCCCGGAATTCCAGGGCGGTATAATCCGTGTCTGCTTTGGTGGTTACGGAAAATATTCTTTTCCCGGCCATGTATTGCAGAAAAGCTTCAAAATCGGGATGGACCCGGACCGTAACCTGTGCGTGATAATCCAGTCCGGCACGACGCAGATACCGGTCCTCAAGGCTGAAAGTCAGCGGTTCGATCAGATGAAGGGCAAACCCCGTATTGACACACAGCCGAATGATATTGCCCGTATTGGGTGGAATTTCAGGCTCGAACAAGGCAATATGGATCACGGCGGATGATATCTGTCCGTTATTTCTTTACGACTTGACCTGACCTTGCGCAGCCACGGCGGCGGCTTTGGCGGCAATGGCTTCCTGATCGCCGAGATAATAATGCCGAAGGGGTTTCAGGGTATCATCCAGCTCATATACCAGCGGTACGCCGGTGGGAATGTTTAGTCCCACGATATCCTGGTCGGATACATTATCCAGATACTTGACCAGGGCCCGCAGGGAATTCCCATGGGCACAGATCAGGACCCGCTGACCGGTGTTTATATGAGGAACGATCGCATCGTGCCAGTAGGGTAAAAACCGTTCCACTGTATCTTTGAGACATTCGGCCAAAGGAATATCTTTTTCATCAAGATGAGCATAGCGGGGATCGTGTCCGGGGTAGCGCTTATCCTCTTTGGTCAGCGCCGGTGGCCGCGTATCGTAACTGCGGCGCCAGATCAGGACCTGTTCATTACCGTATTTCTCGGCCGTTTCCGCCTTGTTAAGTCCCTGCAGGGCACCATAGTGCCGTTCATTTAAACGCCAGTGACGGTAGACTGGAATCCACATGAGGTCCATGACATCCAGGGTTAGCCAGAGAGTCCGAATGGCGCGTTTCTGCACGGAAGTATGGGCTACATCAAAAATATATCCTTCCTGTTTCAGAATTTTCCCCGCCGCCTTGGCCTCCTCAATGCCCCGGGGGGTTAAATCAACATCGGTCCAGCCGGTAAAACGATTGGACAAATTCCATTCGCTCTCTCCATGCCGGAGTAAAACCACTTTATGCATGTTGCCTCCAATAATTTACTCTGGTACGTAGAAGAAATTAAGGAAATGACAGGAATGATTTAAGGGACAAGTTCAGAATTTTTCCTGTGGGCTGTGTTCGGATAGTGATAAAATTTCTTGCATGATTCGGGAATATGCCGTAATATACTTACGAGAAACTTACGAGGTTTTTATGAGCACGCCACTCACGATCAAACAACAACGCTTTTTGGACTTTATTCGCCGCTTTACTCTCGAGAACGGCCAGGCCCCGTCGTACGAAGAAATCATGGCTGCCCTGGGTTTCGCTTCCCTGGGCACCGTGAACTGGTATGTCAAGACCCTGACCGACAATGGCTACCTCAATCGCGCCAAAGGTCCCAATGGCAAACGCGCCCTGACCCTCAACGAAGAGCTTGCAACGCCGGCTCGTTTGCCATTACTGGGGCTAATCGCTGCCGGAGAACCCATCGAAGCGCTGGAAAATGCCGAAACGGTGGATGTTCCGGCTCCCTTTACCCACCCTGACAATTATGTTCTCAAGGTTAACGGTGATTCCATGATTGAGGATTGCATCGAAGATGGTGATTATATTATCGTGCGCAAGTCTGCCGCCGCCCATCCCGGACAAGCCGTGGTGGCACTGATTAACGGTGAAGCCACTTTGAAACGGTATTATCCCAAACCATCCGGAGTGGAACTGCATCCCCGTAATCCCAACTATGCCGTGATTCATGTTCATCCCGGAGATGCCTTTCACATCCAGGGGATCGTGCTCTACTCGTTCCGTGAATATAATTAAACGGAAAGGACAGACGATGAAACCATCCCCCCTCCCTTCAGCCCAACGTATTCCATTATTTCTACTGGCTCAGACCCTGACTCCGTCGGTAAAGCCCTGGCACCCGGAGCATCCTCTTCGATCTTCGTTTCCGGTAGAAGATTTCCTGGCATTGCTTTTTCAGCGCAAAAATTCCCGGATTCGAACCACGACCCATCACTCCTGACGCATCGCATCCGGCCGGTTATATCACCGAATTCCGGTCCCCGACCGGAAACCGGAGCATTCTGTTTTGACCAGACTAGACCATGATAAAATCGTCTATCATTCATTTACGGTTACGTGACTTTGAGCTTCAGGCCGAACGGACCCTGGATGCCTCCCTCCGGACCCGTCCGGTGGCCATCATTTCCTCCCACCGGCAGGATGGCACTCTGGTTGTCACGTCGCCGGAGGCCCGCCAGGAAGGACTGGTCCCGGGCATGAAGGTATCCCTGGCACGAAAAATAAGTCACAGTGTACTCTTTCTGCCTTATAACCGTTCCCTCTATGCACGTCTCAACAGTTATATCTATTCTACCGTATCCGCATTTACCCCGCTGGTGGAGCCGACCGGTTTCGGACAATTCTACCTTGATATGACCGGCATGGAGACGGTCTATACCAGTTTTCTGAACGTAGGCGAATCCATCACCCGGCAGATTCGGGACCGCGCTTCCGTTTCCGGTTCCGCCGCAATCAGCCGGAATAAACTGGTGAGCCGCATTGCCACCGCCGTCGTCCCCGATCCAGTTTATGAAATTGCCCGCGGCCATGAGGCCCGGTTTCTCTCTCCCCTTGACACCCCGGTTTTGCCAACGGCTCATCAGTCAGCGGTAAGAAAAATCATTCATTTCCTCTATCTGGATCACGTTCATCACGTGCAACGTCTCACGCAACATCCGGAGGAAGCCCGTATCCTGTTCGGACCGTTTACCAACCGTCTGTCCCGGGAAGCCCGGGGGCAGGACACGGCGGCGGTTCGTCCCCCGAATCTCCGCGATCATATTCTGGAACAATGCGTTTTGCCGGATGATACCAATGACGATACTCTGCTTGGGGCAACGGTAACCCGGCTGGCGGAGCAGGTAGGCTTTCAGTTGCGGCAGCGGCGGCAGATTGCCCGGCAGGTCAAACTGGAAATTCATTATACGGATGGGTTTCAAAGTGCCCGCCACGGTGCGTTCACCGCCAACGATGATTTTTCCCTGGCCGCAGTCTGTCATCGCCTTTTCGATCAGGCCAATTATCGCCGCAACCGGGTCCGTTCCATTTTGCTGGACGCCACATCCTTTCAACAATATGCCACCCAAACCGATCTCTTTGTTACGCCGGATAGCAAGCGGCAATCTCTGTCACGCGCCCTGGACAGAATCCGGGCCCGGTATGGCAGCGACGGCATTCAGTCCGCAACCCTGTTGAAAATCCATCCCCATCCTTCGGGGAGGCCGTCCTCTCGTGTTTATACATCTTAATGTCCATTCCCATTTTTCGGCCATGCGCGGACTGGCTCCCCAGGCGGAACTCCTTTCCCGCGCCTGGGAATACGGCATGTCACATCTGGCTTTGACGGAGACCAACGGACTGTGGGGATTCATCCGTTTCGTTCAACAGGCCGCGGCGGCCAAGATCAAACCCATTGCCGGAGTCAATATTATTACGCGCCGTGATGAAGCCGTATTGTTGGCGGAAAACCAGACCGGATATGAAAATATCTGTCGCATAATATCCGCCGTACATGATAATGAAGATGTAAGCCTGTCGACCGTACTACATAAACGAAAGGCCGGAGTATTTGTCCTGAGCCACCGGGAAGACACGCTTCGGCATTTGGCACCGCTCATTCCCAATTCTCATCTCTTTGTCGAATTGCGCCCCGGGACGGAAGAAATGCCGGCCACCCGCCTGGCCCGGGAACTCCAACTGGAAATGGTTGCCACCGGGGATGTTTATTTCCTGGATCCCGATGACCAGACCGCGCATCGTGTCCTGCGGGCCATTGAACACAATACTACCCTTTCACAGGTTGACCCGAATGATGTCAAATCGGCCAATCACTGGTTTCGGTCCGAAAAAGACATGATCAACCTCTTTCCCAACAGTCTGGAGGCCCTCAACAACAGTTATTATCTGGCCGAGCGATGCAAAACGGACTGGTCCTTTATCAATACGATTTTCCCCCATTTACAGCTCAGGGATACACACCGTGCCAACCGGGAATTGCGGCAATGGGTTCAGGCCGGTGCCCGGCAGCGCTACGGGGACCTTACTCCTGTCATTCAAACCCGGATTGAATACGAGCTCCGTCTCATTGCCCAGAAGGGATTTGCGCCCTATTTCCTCATTGTTCGGGATATTGTCAGTCAGACGCAAGCAACGATCGGGCGGGGTTCGGGGGCCGCCTCCATTGTCAGTTATTGCCTCTTCATCACCCAGGTGGATCCGATTCGCCATACCCTCCAGTTTGAGCGTTTTATCCACCCCGAACGGGAAAACATGCCTGACCTTGATGTGGATTTTCCTTGGGATGAACGGGATGCCATCCTGGAATATATTTTTAATAAATATGGGCGGGACCGGTCGGCCATGGTGGCCAATCAGGTTTTTTTGCGAACCCGGTCCGCCATCCGGGAAGTGGCAAAAGTGTACGGCCTGTCGGGGGAAGAAATCAAAAGCATTACCAGGCGGGTGGGATATTACCAGCGCCGGCGGGATCTGGTCCGCTGGGTCAGTACCGATCCCCGGTTTGCTCATGCCAATCTGGATGATACACTGAAGGATGTCCTGCGCCAGAGTGAAAAAATCATCAATGTGTTTCGCAACCCGTCAGTTCATCCCGGCGGCGTGATCATTGTGCCGGATGAAATACGTAAATATGTTCCGGTACTACAAGCGCCTAAGGGGGTGCAAATCGTAGAATGGGAAAAAGACCAGGTCGAAGATTCCGGGCTGCTGAAAATCGATATCCTGGGCAACCGCAGTCTGGCCGTCGCACGGGATACCATCCGGCAGATTAATCTGAATTACGGAGCTGTCTCTGCCACTAAATATATGGATTATCATCAGATTCAGCCGGTGGGTGATCCCAAAACCACAGCCCTGATGGCAGCCGGAAAAACCATGGGTATCTTTTACATTGAAAGTCCGGCCACACGCCAGTTGCTGGCCAAGGCCCGAATTGTGGACTTTGAACATGTTGTTATCTATTCTTCCATCATTCGCCCGGCTGCAAACCGATTCACCACCTTGATGCTGGAGCGTATTCACGGGAAACCATGGCAGTCCCTGCATCCTGATCTGGCCTTTTTGGATGAAAGCTATGGCATCATGGTGTACGAAGAACAAGTGTCCACCGTGGCCCGGGTTATGGCCGGATTTGGCTATGCCGAGGCCGAAGCATTGCGAAAAACCATGAGTCGAGATTCCATGCAATACTTGATTCCCGGCTGGAAAAAGAAATTTTTCCGTAAAGCACGGCAGCGGGGATATTCCGATTCTCTCATCAAAACAGTGTGGGACATGATTGCCTCCTTTGTGGGTTATTCTTTCTGCAAACCCCATTCGGCCTCTTATGCCATGCTTTCCTTTACCTGTGCCTATTTGAAAGCGCATTATCCGGCCGAATTCCTGGCTGCCGTCATCTCCAACCAAGGAGGATTTTATTCGACCTATGCCTATCTCAGCGAAGCCCGCCGCTTTGGCGTTACCATCCTGCCACCGGATATTAATCGCAGCTATCGGGAATTCCGGGGGCGAAAGCAAAAAATCCGTATGGGATTCATGGCCATCAAGCGGCTTCAGGCCAAGACCATCCAGGCTATTATGACTGAACGAAAAGCCGGCGAATTCCAATCCCTGGCGGATTTTTTCACCCGGATCAACCCCGACCTTTCCGATGCCATGGCCCTGACCAACGCCGGCTGTTTCGCCGCATTGGAACCGAAACGCAGTCACAAGGAAATTGCCTATCTGGTGGCCCATCATTGTTTGCAGCATGGCCCCGGCGAACCGCTGCAACAGCCGCCGGTCCAGAGCGATCTATCACCGGCGGAACGCCACCGTATGGAAGTGGAAACATTCGGTTTTCCCATTACCCGTCATCCCCTTGCTCCCTATCGCCAAAGGCTCAAGGGCCGTGTGATTCGGGCCAAGGATATCCCCCGGTATATCGGGAGAACGGTTCGTCTGGCCGGCGTTTATATCACGCGCAAAGTCACCCAGACCCACCGGCACGATCCCATGGAATTCCTGACCCTGGAAGATGAAACGGATATTTATGAATGCGTCCTGTTCCCGGCAGTTTTCCGGCGCTACGGTGATCTTCTGAACTGGGAATCGCTGTTTCTGCTGCGGGGCAAGGTGGAGGAGTCCTTTGGGGTTTGCACGGTTACCGTACTCGAATTGTCGAGTCTGTCCGGCCATCAGCAGCAAGGTAATCGGGAACCGGAAATGGACACGGGAACCATCGTATCGGATAAGACTGTGCGGGAAATGATTGCGTAATGACTGAACGTTGGCAGGACCAATGTGGTTTTTGGTTTCAATGGATAAAATGATACTTACAGGATGGGATTCGTAATAGATTCCAGTAAATAAATATGTACCCAATGGTCCCTGATCATACACAATATCAAGCGTTAACACTGATAATCAGAATCCGGCCGGATCGCAGCAGGCGGGAATATTAAATCGATGTGCGGCAGAAAAACCATCACCCGGGACATGCAATCCATCATTGAAGAATTGGCAATTGATACGTGGCAGGATCCGGAAAATTATTTCCCCAATTACAATGTAGCGCCCACTCAGCCGTCACCGATTCTGGTTTATAAGGACAAGCGGATTGTGACGCCCATGTACTGGGGACTGATTCCGAACTGGGCCAAAGATGATTCCCTGGCAGCACACATGATCAATGCCCGCGCCGAAACAGTGTTGGAAAAACCGTCCTTCCGCAACTTAATGCACCGTCACCGTTGTATTGTAATTGCCGATGGTTACTATGAATGGGAAAAGACGGAGAGTGGAAAAACACCGTTCTATATTCACCATCCGGAAAATAAACTGCTACCCCTGGCCGGGTTGTGGGATCAATGGCAGAGTCCAGACGGGCACCGCCGGCTGACGTACACCGTTATAACCACGGCGGCTCAGGCTTCGCTGGCCCCGATTCATAATCGTATGCCGGTAATTATTCCACACGACCGGGTGGCAAGCTGGATTGACTGGAAGCATCATTCGGCCCGTGAGGCACTGGCATTGCTGGAGCCGGATCCAGTAGATCTTCGGTTTTATCCCGTATCAACCCTGGTAAATAATCCCAGAAACAACTCTCCGGACTGTATTCGCCCGACTTCCGCCTGATTTCTCCTGACCAAAACCTAACCAGTCTATGTATTTTTATTCTTGCAGGGGTCCTCATTCATAGCGAATTTACCGTGCCTATAACAGGTCACAATAGCGAGTATAATTTGATCCAAATCACATCAGCAGACAGCCAAAATAATGTGTAAGAATCTTTGTGCCCTGTCCAGACACCTTTCATCAAGAAATAAAACCAAGGAGATACGTATGAATCGTTTCACGCTAGTCCTTTTGGTTCTCATGACTCCCTTCCTGCTTTTTGCCCAGGGTACCGTTTCCGGTACCGTCACGGATGCGAATTCCGGTGACCCGCTGGCAGGAGCAAATGTGGTCGTCGAAGGAACCACCATGGGTGCAGCGGCGGACGTTAACGGCGATTTTACCATTGCCAATGTTCCGGCTGGATCCTACACAATTACTGCTTCCATGATAGGATATGCTTCACAAAGCATGACGATAAACGTAAGCGGTATGGCAACAGTAAATTTTACACTGGAAGCCTCTGCTTTGGAGTTGAGCGCCCTGGAAGTCTTAGCCTCCCGCGCCGGTGAGAATACACCTGTTGCATACACCAATATCACCAAACAAGAAATGGAAGTCCGGTTAGGATCACAAGATATTCCCATGGTCCTGAATACGACTCCCAGTGTTTATGCCACACAGCAGGGTGGTGGTGCCGGTGATGCCCGAATCAACGTTCGGGGATTCAACCAGCGCAATGTTTCGGTAATGATCAATGGTGTTCCGCAAAATGATATGGAAAACGGTTGGGTATACTGGTCCAACTGGGACGGTGTTGGAGATGCAACATCTTCAATCCAGATGCAAAGAGGTTTAAGTGCTGTAAACCTTGCGACGCCTTCCATCGGTGGGACCATGAATATTATTACCGATCCAACTGCTCTTAAAGCAGGTGGAAAATTCAAACAGGAGTTTGGCGCCGGCGGTTTTTTGAAATCCACGTTAAACTACAACACCGGTCTTGTTGCCGATAAATTTGCTTTCAGTGCAACCATCGTTCGCAAAACTGCCGATGGATTTATTGACAAAACATGGACCGATGCCTGGGCCTATTATTTCGGTGCCAGCTATGCTTTAAATGCCAATAACCGTTTTGAACTCTACGCTATCGGAGCACCACAGCGCCATGGACAGAATCTCTATAAACAGAATATTTATGTTTATGACAAAGATTTTGCCGCCGAAGTGGTAGGAAAATCCGAAATGGAAGCCAAAGATACTGATGAAGACGGTACAAGTGACTGGGAAGAATATTCTTCAAAGTTCTCCAGGGAAGACGGTTCAGTCGCCGGACGATTTTTTAACCAGAATTGGTCTCCGGTCAGTTCGTCCTATACGGGAAAACAATACTGGTATATGTATGGTGCCCGCGAAACGGATCGGCATGCTAAAAACTACTTGAATGAACGTGAAAACTATTTCCATAAACCCCTTGTAAACCTGAACCATTTTCTGACGATCAATGATCAAATGAGACTCTCCTCTGTATTCTATTGGTCCGGAGGTTCCGGTGGCGGTACGGGTACATACGGTAAAATCCCAACCTTGGACGCCGATGGTAACTTGGGTGATGATGATTACAAATTCTACTACGGCAGCAGTCCCTGGACCCGAGACTGGAACAAGTTGATTGAATACAATACCGGATCGGATGATACTGTATATGTGGATAAAAGCGCTATCGCAAGAGATGCTGCAGGCGGTCAATCTGTCGGTATCCTGAGAAACAGTATCAACCGCCAAAACACTATCGGGCTCATTTCCAAGCTGAACTATGACCTGAGCGATGCTTTAAAACTTCAGGTTGGCCTTGACTGGCGTACAGCCGGAATCGAACATGCCCGGGAAGTCCGTGATCTCATGGGTGGTAAATACTATATTGACTATGCCGATGATAATGCCCCCGACGGTAAGGAAGTTCGCCTGGGAGATATCATTGCTTACCATAATGAAACGACTGTGGATTGGATTGGCTTCTTTGCTCAGGGTAATTATACGGCTGGTGCATTATCAGCCTATGGTATGTTCGGCTGGTCATCCATTAAATACTCCTATCAGGATCATTTCACGGTAGAAGATAAGAAAATTGAGTCAGATGCCATTTCCGCTACGCAGTTCAAAGGTGGGGTCCTGTATAACCTCAGCGAAAATCTCAGTCTTTTCGCCAACTATGGTAATGTTGAAAAACCACCCATCATGGATAATGTTATCTATTTTGATGGTACCGTGGCTTCCGACCCAGCCAATGAAAAGTTCAAAAGCTACGAAAGTGGTGTGAACTATACTGGAAAAATGTTTGCCTTGAAAGCAAACTATTACAACACGGATTGGATTGACCGTAACTTGACCAAAGCGGTTACTTCCGGTCAGGGTTCCAGCGGTGATACTGATGTTATTTTCCTTACCGGCGTCGACCAGAATCATAGCGGATTTGAAGTTGAATTATCTGCGCAATTAATCGCCATGCTGCGTCTTGACGCTGCGTTTAGCATTGGTGATTGGAAATTTGTGGATGACGCTTCCGGTGAATACCAGGAAGATGAATTCAACGACCAGGGTCAGGTTATCGGACAAACCACAACGACCTATGACTATGCTTTGAAGAATCTCTACGTTGGTGATATGCCCCAAACTGCTTATATCTTTGGTGCAACCCTAACCCCAATCAAGGGATTGAAAGCGCAGGTTGTTTACAATATGTATCAGAATAACTACTCCGACTGGAGTCCTGAATCCCGCGAATATAGCGGTGATGATGCTGACGCTGACAGAGCCCAGGTCTGGAAAGCTCCCGATTATTCCAAAATGGATGTTCATCTTGCCTATGACCTCCCGGAAATCGGTGGTATAAAACTTCAGGCTTTCGCCCATATCTTCAATGCACTTGATGATGTTTATGTGCAAGATGCAAGTGACAACAGCAGATACAATGGGTTTAAAATCAAAGATGTTGACGGGAATGACACTAATAGCCACTCTGCCGAAAGAGCAGAAGTATTTCTCGGTTTACCAAGATACTTCAATGTTGGTCTTTCCGTTCGATTCTAATTCATAGCTCTACATGAAAAAAGCCCCTCCTTCCGGAGGGGCTTTTTTTTACCTCCATGACACAAATCAAGTTTCCTTTTGTTGGCGTGGCCGGGAATATCGGCGTTGGAAAGACAACCTTTACCAAAATTATTGCCGATCGATTGGGGTGGGTACCCTATTTTGAATCCGTGGACGACAATCCCTACCTCACCGATTTCTACGCTGATATGAAACGCTGGGGTTTCCATCTCCAGATCTATTTTTTACACCATCGTTTCGCCATGCAGAAATCCATTGCCCACAACCAATCGGGCGTGATCCAGGATCGGACTATTTACGAAGACGTAGAAATTTTTACCCGGAATCTACATTTATTGGGGCACTTGGATAACAGGGACTGGGTGAATTACCGGGACCTGTTTCAGGTCATGACATCCTACCTGCGGCCACCAGACCTGATTGTTTATTTACAGGCCAACACCGACACTTTACTGTCACGTATCCATGGTCGCGACCGGGATTTCGAGTCGGGCATCGACCCGGAATACCTTCATGCCCTGAACATCGCATATAATACATGGATTGATGGCTTAAACACCATCCCGGTATTGAGAGTGGATACGAATCAGTTCAATATATTCACGGACGGCGAACGGCTGGATACAATTATTACTCAAATCCAGGATATCCTGGAATAATATTAATAAATCGGTTTCAACCGACGATCGATGATTTTACCCTCTGAATTACGAAGGGTAATAAGCAGTTCTTTCCGTTCCGGTATAAAGTATAATTCCTTGATCCTCTTCAGTGTGCTGTCGGGAGCAAAGTATTCAATGCGGGCCAGTTCCCGATCATCTCCATACCAGAGATAATGAAACCCGACCAGCGAATCGGATTGTGTAAAGTACTTTGATATGGTTACACCACGAAATTCCGGCCGTCCCAAATCACGTCCCCGACGGTAATCAAATTCATAACGGTACATGGGAATTCCGTTTTGATCTCTGACTGCGACTGCTTCTATCCTTTTCTGGGCCGGATCCATGCGAAACCGGGCCTGCCAGCCGGGACGCAGTTCACTGGCCGGATAGGCGTACTGATGGGGATTCTCCGATAAGATGGATCCCCGAACATGATAAGTAACCGTATAACGATGATACAAACCCGTGGAATCACGCTGAAACGTGAATGTTTTTACCGGTTTTCCGCGAATCCGGTATTGCACCACATGGTCCAGGGTCCCCGACTTGTCAAAATGGGCTTCGTAATAATTGGATATTGCAGTCCGGTGTGTTAGAGGATCGGCAAAAATATTCTTCAACACATTCCATTTTTTATAATATCCAATCCGTTCTTTTCTGCTTTTTACAATACGTTGCTCTTTTCGTTCCTTGATATGGATGGAATCTGATTCCAGTTCCGGGGCATCCACTTTGAAAATGGCAATTACCTCCTGCGGTGGTTGTAATATGGAATCCTGTTCGGTTGTATCTGCCGTGGTGGAGTCCAGGCCGGCCATGGCCAGCGAATCCGTTTTTGATTCGTCCGATGGCTCCGAACGTGAAACCTTGAATTTAGATCGCTGCCAGTGCCAAGCGTTCTGAACAATTGCATTGCGGGGATTTAGTGCCGCTTGCTGTTCCGGTGTCATGGGAATAAATACCGGTTGCCGGACAATATCGCTAACGGCTGACTGTGTAGTATCGGAAGAAATGGCGGGAGCCGGTTCCAAGTACTGAATGGATAGAATATCCCCAGTTTCAGAAAACATCACCTTAAAATACGGTACATGACTGGTATCGTCAGGAGTGATTTCCTTGCCGAAGATTGCGGCCGGATTTTCCCCGGCAGCATAATATTTCGTAATGGTATCCTGAGCCGTCAGCGGGAAGGCACAGAATAATAATAACAGGGCCGAGTAGTGTTTCAGGCCACCCATGCCAGAATTGCCATCACCACCGTTACCATGAAAAACCCGATCCAACGGCCGCCGTTGACCAATCGTTGGTAGGCCCGTACTTCCTCTGAAACCGCCCGGTAATTCAGGGAAACATCCGCCGTTTCACCCTCTTCCACCAAAACATTGACCGTTCCCATGCGAATAATATCATGAATCCTGCGGTCTTTTGGCAAAAGGGACTGATACGGGTTACCGGTGTCTGGGAAATAGGTTACACGATGCCAGCCCGGGGCAACTTCCACCGTAGCTTCAAGAGGTGTAACACCGACCTGAATACCATCGACGTATATGGGAAGATCATCTGTATCACAGACTATGCGAAGAGCGGTTTTGGGCGGATACTCCAACCAATTGATTTCCTGGGCCAGGGCCATTGATAGCAGTCCCAATGTGATAAGCCATAAACACTTTTTCATATCATCAACGCGTTAATCTCATTTTGCAGTAAGGCCACTTTTACCGCCAGGTCCGTGGAATCTTCTCCGGCCTGTTCCCGCTGTCGGATTTCCAGTCGCAATTGTTTGATCGTGTCCCGTAACGGTTCGATTTTCAGTGTGCGGACACATTCCTGCAGAATCTGCTCACCGTTTTCCTGTTCCTCCAGGGTGGCAAACAATTCCGAAACGGCACGGTGTTCAGCTTCGTCCTCAAAGGCATCCAGAATTGACGCGAATGAAATTTCATCACCGTAAATCGGTAATAAAATTTCCGCCAATCGATGCAGTAGCGAATTGGTAAACCAATCCAGACGGACAATATCCTTGGCTTTTTCCCGCAATGCTTTATCCGGCGATGCCAGTATCTTTATCAATTCCAGCTGTGCTTTCTCTGAGCGGGTGGTAAAACGGATTTTTGGTGCGGATTCTGGTTCCGGGCCTTGCCGCCGGTTGCGTCGCCGGCGTATAATATTCTGAAACCGGCGCACCAGATCCTCTTCCTCCACTGCCAGGTGTTGGGATAATTCACGTATTAATTCGGTACGAATGAGGGAATCCTGAATCGTAGCAATTTGTTGTAATACATCATCAACAAAGGCCGATTGTTCCCGGGCCGATTTTTCCTTTATCTTTCCCGTCTGTACCTGAAATGGGATCAATTCTTCGGCCGATTCCAATGCTGTTTCTACCGCCTCTTTTCCAGCTTCCTGCACCCAGTCATCCGGGTCCAGGCCACGGGGCGGACAGATCATCCGCGGTTCGACGCCTCCTTTCAATAACAAATATCCGGCGCGAATTGCCGCGCTCACACCGGCCGAATCGCCGTCATACAGTAAATAAGCGGTCTGAACCAGTTTCCGCAAATGATTCACATGCTGTTCTGTCAAGGCCGTTCCGGACACTGCCACGACCGTCGTCAGGCCAGATTCATATAAGCGTAGGAAATCTGTGTATCCTTCGACAATGATCACCTTCCGGGCATCACGGATGGCGGGTCGGGTAGCGTGCATGCCGTAGAATACATCACTTTTTCGGTATAATCGTGTATCCGGTGAATTCAGGTATTTTGCCGGCTCATCGGGATTGAGTGCCCGGCCACCAAAGGCAATGACTTTGCCCTGGGGGTCATAGATGGGAAACATGATACGATTCCGGAATCGATCAAAAATACCCTTTTCCGTTTTGGTCACAAGTCCGGATTGCAAGACTTCCTGGTCCGTAAACCCGGCGCCACGCAGCACTTTCAGAAGATAATCAAAGGAATCCCTGGCATACCCAATTCCAAACTGACGGATTAATGATTCCGATAGATTGCGATTTTTTATATACTCCCGCGGCGTATTCCCGGCCGCACTGAACAGCGATTCATGAAAGATGGCCTGCGCTTTCTCATGGATTTCATACAGCCGTGCGCGTAACCCGGCCGGCTCATTACTACCCGTTATTTTTAGTTCAATGCCATATTGTTGTGCCAGTTTACGGATTGCATCGATAAAATCGATTTTTTCATATTCCATGATGAAATTGATGGCATTCCCCCCCCGGCCACAACCGAAGCAATGATAGATTTCTTTATCTGGGGCGACACTGAATGATGGTGTCTTTTCGTGGTGAAAGGGACATAATCCGAAATAATTCCTGCCTCGCTTTTTCAGATCTACAACCTGCGACACCACATCTAGGATGTCGGCCGCATTCCGGACCCGATCAATTGATTCCTGGGCAATTCGTGGCATTATTCCTGATCCCCGGTGGTAATGCCGTATTCCAGCAGGTTTTTCACATATTGTTCACCGGAACGGACCGGGTCAGTCCAACCAAAGAAAGAAATCATCCGTTCCCGGGTGGTAGTAGTATAGCGGGCAAACCGCGATTGCTGATGCAGAATATTTGACCATGATTTCATGGGGGAAATATCCACCAGCCAGATAAATAAACCAACAAGGAATCCGCCCTTAATGACACCGAAAAGAAACCCCATTCCGCGGTTAATCCACTGGGTAGATCCGGAAACAACAAGATAGTGCAGGAGATAGGTCAGAAACCGTACAAAAAACATGGTGAGCGAAAAAAGAAACACATATCCGAATAGAATGGCCCACCAGGGATCCAGCGTAATAAAATGCAGAATGAATCCTGCAATGTCCAGGTAAAAGGAAAAGGCAACGATCAGGGAGAGAAATAATCCGACCAATCGACCCAGTTCCTCCACAATACCATGCTGAAAACCCATCCAGCCCATTCCCACCGCAAAAAAGACGCTCAGGACATCCAGAAACAGTCCCATGTTTCGCTCACTCAACCAAGCAGTTCACGTACCACCTGCTGGGCTAATTTTCCGTTGATTCGGCCCTGTCCGACCCGCATCACCGCCGGCATGATTTTCCCCATATCGGATAATGAAGTTGCCCCCGTTTCGGTGATGACTTGACTGACAATTGCGCGAATTTCCTCTTCCGATAATTCTTGCGGAAGGTAGGCTTGCAAAATTTCAAGTTCGAATTCTTCCTGCTTTACCAGATCATCCCGTCCTCCCTGGGAATACATTTTCACAGATTCCCGGCGTTGTTTCACCAGCGATTGGATAACTTTAAGTTCTTCGGCGGCGGTGAGATCGTCACGCTTTTCAATCCGGCGATCTTTTAATTTAGCCAGGGCGCCGCGCAGGGCGGCGGCTTTGGCCTTATCGCGGCTCTTCATTGCCGCATACATATCATTCTGAATGGTTTCAAATAAAGACATGGATTCCCTCACTTCAGGATTGATCAATTCGTTTCATTGCCATTAATACCTGGTCGCGGTTGGTTTCAAAACCAATAAAGCGGCGGCCCATTTTTTTCGCTGCGACACCCACCGCTCCATTTCTCACAAAAGGATCTACCACCCAACTCAGTTTAAAGCTGCTCGTTTTCAGGATACGCCGTAAAATTATGTCTGGCTGGTCCCCTTTCATGTAGGGTGTAACGCCGGTCTGAATTTCAGCCCAGAAATTGCTGCGGTCACTTTCAGCGCCGCTCATACTCCCGGTGGGATGGTTTTCAAACAGAAAATCATCCGACTTGGATGCAAACCAAATATCATTCATTCCATTATTCCAGGTTCCCTTTTTCCCTACCGGGCACGCATTTTCATCCCGCCAGGTAATCCGCGTCTGCAAATGGAACCGGTCACTCAATGCAGACTGATACATTCCCGAATAGCGCCAGTCACAGAGTAAATACAGTAATCCGGTTTCCCTCAATACACGGTGTGACTCCATCAGCCAGCGGTTGTTCCATTCAAAATACTCTTGCAGCGACATGGATTTACCTGATTCATCAAGGCTCAGCCAGGGTGTTTTCGGCGGCTCAGCAATTATCAAGTCAATCGAACTTTCCGGCAGGCGCTCCAAACCGATAACGGCATCACCCCAGAAGATGCCTTCCTGCATCTGATCCCGGGTCATCTTGACCTCATCCACCGTCTGGATGGCGGGTAAATAACGATTCAGATCCGAAATACTTAAACCGACATATGGTTCAAGCGGATTAAAAAATAGCGGGTTTGATGATTCCTGACGCTGATCAGACATGGGTAAATTTAGTCAGGGTGACGTCAGCGATAATATAGAAAGTCGAAATACTCTCAGTATCATTTTGCAGTGAGGGTCCAGACCCCGTCCCAATCGGGTCCCGGCGGTGTCTTCATGAAATGCAGACAACGATCCTGATAAACTCGACTGGGATTGGTCTTCCGTCCGGGGAACATATCTTCCAGTTCATCGGCTTTTTTAAACCATGCCAATCCTTTTTCCCATTCCTGATTCCGATAATAATGCATGGCTTTGTGATAAACCTTCATCAGGGCCGCCGTTTCTTCGGACATCTTCCCCTTTTCGACCAATAATTCATAAACGTGCACTGGTTCCGATTTCCCCATGACACGGACATAATCCAGTTCCCGCCATTCGAACTGATCCTTGACGACCTCATAGGTGGATTCGGCCACCTGAATGTAGATACCGTATTGCTTGGCGGAAGCCTCCAGGCGGGCGGCCAGATTGACCGTATCACCCATCATGGTATAATTCATTCGCATACCGGATCCCATGTTGCCCGTAACCATGGGACCGGAATTGATGCCGATTCTGTTTTGCATATGATGCACAATTTCGGGCCAGCGATCGCCTTCGTTCTGCCATTTCAGGCGCAATTCAGCCAGGCGTTCCTGCATCCTGAGCGCGGTGATACAAGCCCGGTATTCATGATCCTCCACAGGAACCGGGGCCCCGAAAAAAGATACGATCGCATCACCGATATATTTATCCAGCGTACCCTTGTTCTCAAGCAAAATGGTCGTCATCTCCGACAGGTATTCATTCAATAATTCCACCAATTCCTGGGGCGAAAGTTTTTCAGAAAAACTGGAGAAACTCTGAATATCGGTAAAATAGGCCGTATGGATGCCTTCTTCCCCACCCAACTGCGGTTCGGTACGATCTTTAAACATCCGATCAATGAGGTCGGGAGAAATGTAGGTGCTGAAGGTCTGTTTCAGGAAACGCTTATCCTTATCCACCACGAAGAAATTGTAAAGAAACACGGCCAGATACACTGTCATAATCGATATGACGGGGCGGATAATTTCCCACACCGTCAGGGATTCGAAAAATTGATCGTAGGTAAATATAATCCAGGCCGCGGCCCCCAGAATGGGCAGCGGCAGGGAGTATAACGGCTTTTCGGGTAAACTCACCAGGAAACCCATAACCAGTGATAACAGAATGATGACCCAGATCATGGAAACCGGATCCCTCCACCGGATGAAATCATCATTCAAGACACCCAGCAGGGAGTTGGCATGAATTTCCACTCCGGCAAATGTTTCCTGGACCGAAGTATTTCGTAAATCCATCAGTCCCGGCAGGGATGACCCCACAATGACAATCTTATTCTCCCAGTATTCCGGGGCTAGCATTTCCGGGTCCATACAATAGACATAGGGCAAATAATAGAATGTCTTGAAGGGCCCATAGAAATTCACCCACATCCGCCCCTGGTCATCAATGGGAATCGTTCGTATCGTATTCCCGGTTGAGTCAGTCAAAGCCAGAATATGTTGCTCGAAATCATAATGAAATCCATCGTTTGGAACTCCCAATATGTCCATTGCCGCTGCCATGGATAAGGAAGGATAAACATGACCGGGACCCTTAAACTGAATTGCGGTAGGTACTCGACGGATGATCCCATCCTCGTCCTGAGGAAAATTGGCACTACCGTTGCGGCGTGCCGCTGACAGGAGCGCACCGTAAGTATTTCCCATGCGGGGTGCTGTGGGCAACTGATCCGCCGTAGCACTATCGATCGTCAAATAATGTCCGGTGGCGTCATATCCTTCGATTTCCTCATCCATGGGATAAAGAAAATTGGTGGTATCAGTCGTTTCAAATACCAGGGAATGGTACACCTTTCCCGAAGCGGCGGTGGCCGTCACAAAGCGCCAGGGATCATATTGCGCAATAAAGTCTTGCGTTTCTGCCGGCAGTAGGCTGGTGGTATCGCTGACCAGATAGGTGAGATAATCATAGAAAAGGTCATATTCGGGATCAAAAATGATATCGAATAAAATGGCCTTGGGGTTGCCGGAAGAAATGACGTCAATCAGTTGACCGTGATAGGCCTGGGGCCAGTCCTTGTAATTGCCCAATTCCATAACTGAATTCAGATCGATATCCACCACCACGATCGTATCAAGAGACATTTCCTGGACATCGGCGACCCGGGCCCGAACCCGAGCATCATAGGAATTCAGCTCATATTTATCCAGTACGGAGGTGAGGAAAAAGGCTTCCTGGTGGGTGCCGATTCCGATGAAAATGCCGACCATGGCACCGATGACTGTGCCGGAAAGGAGTCGCTTCAGTGTGGGAGACATGACTATCTCAGAGTATCGTCAGAAAATGCGGCGTTATCAGGGCTGTGCATCCAACTCTTTATTCCATTGGACGAAAGTATTCTGGGCGTCCGCTTCCTGATCAAATTTGAATAAATGATATTTACCGTCTTTCCGAAGATTGATTTGCATTCCTTCCACTAGGGATATCCAGTCTTCCAGCGTTACTTCATAGGGACCGGCGACTTCCGTAGGTGCTTCCACCTCTTGAACCGGACCAAGTTTGAATTTGGGTTTTCCCCCTAAACCCGGTTTTTCTGGTGTGCCCTCTTTGATGTTTTTCGGCTGGTTTACATCCACTTTTCCCTCGTAAACCAAGACAGAACTTTCCTCCTCATCTGATATGGTACGATAGGTTGTTCCGCGGATGGCCGCGACGGCTGTAGGGGTTCGGACAGCCACATTCTTCTTTTCACCGAAAGCTGCTTTGGCTGAAACCCAGGCATTGCCTCGTTTTAAATTGGCCTGAAAATTTTTCTCCATGGGTTTCACGTTGGCCGTATTCAATTCCAGTTCGGAATTCTCCCCGATCCGGATCTTACCACCGCCAACCAGGGCAATTTCACAGCGCGATTTAGCCAGGGTGCGAATGACGTCACCCACAAATACGACACGGTTCGGCTTGGCGCGTTCCCAAGTGTCATCGGTGGCGGATTTTACATCCACCTTTCCCAGCGGCAGGGTGATTTTGCCGAATTTCGTCTCAGCCTGGCCCGCCGTCATGAGCATTAAAAACAAGAACAACAGAATTGATTTTTTCATATCGCCCATCATTCCGGCTGTCCAATAAAGACAGCCGGACTTTCCTATTTAACGAATATCATTTTTCTGGTTTGATTCAAAAGCAATTTTCCGCTCTGATCCTTGATTCGGGCCGAATATAGGTACATACCACTGGCAACCCGGCTACCTGTTTGATTATACCCGTTCCAGATATAATTATAGAAGCCGGCCGGTAAATAGTCATTCTGTGCCAGGATGGCCACCTCTTCACCCAGAACATTATATATCACAAGGTCTACGTAGGCTTCATCCTCCATGGCCAATTGAATCGTTGTTTGCGGATTGAACGGATTCGGATAATTCTGGGCCAGCTGGTAAGCATCCGGATAAAGGGAAATACCCGCATTATTGGCTTCCACGAATTCCCGTGTTCCCACAACCAAACGGAACGTTCTTACCGTTTGTGCCGCACTGGCGGCATATACGTAGCTGGATCGGCCTTTCAGGTTTTGTGCAATTCCCGCCGATTTATCAATCAGGAAGACATCAAATTCAGCGGGGATATCATTCAAACCCGAGAATGCAATATTAACCTTGCCATAGGGATCCAGGGCCTCCACTTCCATATCCCAGTAATGCCCCTCTTCGCTGATGGTCCGGATATCATTGGTATACATGTCACCAAATTCCGCCCAGTTGCGATTATCCACCCGCAAGGCGACTCCGCCGGGTACCAGGGGCGGTTCAAACGCATCCCGGCTGTCCAGTCCATCGGCAGCGTCAGCCAGAACTCCAATTTGGTTCCCTTTGTCTTCGCCCATACCGTTCTCTACCCGGATATCCAATAGCCATTCGCCCGGATTCAGGATCATATCATCCCGATGGCCGGCCATTCTGGCCTGACCGCCATTGGCTTTACGGGGATTGATGAACAACTGCCCTCCGGTTGCCGATTTATAGATATAACCTTGCCATGGCTTAAAGGATGAGGCATCTACCCAGTCACCATTCCAGGTTTTTAGGTTCGCATCACTTTCCAGTGTAATGCTGTCCTGTGTATAAAGGTTTGACAACGGTATTTCAAAGTCAAACGGATTACCTATCATGACCCATTCCCCGGCTGGCAGGTTAATGGTGAACGGTTCGGCAGTGGTCACTGACCGGGCCTGTCCCGTAGTTACATTTTGTCCGGGATCCTTGATGATTAGGAAATATCCCACACCCGGTTTGATGGTGGAAATTTCAGCAAATTCCAGCCAGGCATCCGATTCATAGGTGAAAAATCGCCATTTGGTATTATCGTACGATCCCAAGTTATCCACCAAGACATCGGTAGGCGTATTATTGGCCGGATTGGCCGGGAATGATATGAGCTGATAATTAGCCACGGAAGTACCGTTGGGAATCCCGGTAGGCCATTTATCGGTGCTGGGTAAACCGTCCCCGGTCATGATGACCTGGATAGAATAATATCCTGTTACCGGATCAGTCGTAATGTTACCGGCTACATCTTCAGCCTCAATGAAATATTCTACACCGGTGGATGTCACGAAGGAACTGGCAATCTGATACGCGCCGGAGGAGAGATTCACCGGGTTTTGCCAGTGTGCTTCACCACCACTGCGATAGAACAATTCGGAGCGGGCAATGCCGGAAGCCGGATCACTGAAAGAAGCTGTAATCGTTACCAGTTGGTTTTCATTCCCTTCCAGAACCTGATTATGCTGAATGAGTGGTAAGGTATAATCCATGTTGAAGCTCAGGGAACCATCGCTCATTTCAGTTTCATTACCGGCACTATCAACGGCCGTGATCAGTATAGAGTGACTCCCTTCAGAAATATCACCCGGCACGACAAACTTTCCGGTATCGGGAACAATGATGTATGATGAACCGTCCAGTTCAAAACGGTATTCCTTTAATCCGGCGGTAGCATCGGAGGACAGTGTCCATTCAAAAACCGGATTGGGCGTATTCAGCCAGGAATTCGCCGCAGGATAGGTAAGATTGAAGGTGGTCGGAGCTATGTCGTCCCATTTGGCCCGAACCGTTTGGCTGGTAGACGGGTCCACATTTCCAGCTTTGTCTTCCAGCCACAGGGCAACGGTTGCGTTGGCATTTGCCGGTAGCGACAGCGTGACCGATACAATATCATCGGAAGCCGTGTATACCGGTGTTTCACTGTCAATCTGATACCAGGCACCGGCGACTCCGGAATGTTCGACCGGATTGGTCCAGGATAAAGTAAACGTATTATTCGCCGTCCAGACATCCGGGCTTACCGTCAGGTCCGCCACCGCGGCCGGAGGAATTACGTCATCTATGCGGTATGTGACTGTTTTCGCTGCAGAATTGGCATTGAAATAAGAATTCACCACAATATCGAAATCGATTTGCGCCAGCCAGGGAGCGGTTGCACCGGCAACCAAAACCAGTTGTGCTTCACCATTGGTGGTGAGGCCATCCTGACTATCAATGGTGAAATCGGACGAGGTCGTCGGGTTCCAATCCACGATGCTGCCGTCGGTAACCCGATTAGTAAACTGATCGTAAGCTGTAATTACCAAGGTATCGGTTTGACCCTGCACGACAAAGACCGTATCGGGACGGTTGGTCGTAATCAGAACCGGAGCCCCGGCCATTACCGTGATCACTTCGGTGGTATCATCCAGGTTGAATTCGGTCGGACTCATGGTCCGCGTTTCCGGACTTACGGAATGGTCGGCAAACCGGCGGGAGGCTACGATCTCTCGGTCGGCAATCAGGGCCGATTGTGTCAGCGCTGTCTGCTTCAGGTTCAAAGGCACGGCACGACCGTTATCATCCACCCACATGCGAACCCGGTAGGTTGCATTGGCCAGCGTTCCGGTCGTCAACGTATTCTCGGCGATTCCGGATGCATCCGTATTGGTGGTAGCCGCGGTCAGAATTCCGTCGCTTCCTTCGACTATTTCCCAGTTAACCGGAATGTCCGGCAGGACATTATCAAATGTATCCCGCACCGTGACGGCCAGATCGACAGTATTCGTATCTGCAACAGGATAACGGTTATAGGTATCGTTAATGGCAATTGCATAAGGATCATCTGCAACAACTGTAATTGTAGCACTGGTAAATGCTATTGAACCCGATGCGGCTTCCACCGTCACATTGGAACCCAACGCAGCCGTCGGTTCTGTATGGACAATATTGGTTGCAACACCATCAGTCGTGGTTGACACCGGATTTGCCAGTGTTATTCCGGTTGTAATCGGTTGCAAAGTCCATTGCACTTCCGTGCCATTCGCTACCGTATTCCCGTACTGGTCATACACCGTAACACTCAGGGGTAAATCTTCGAATTGCGTCACTACGGTATCCTGCACCAGGTCAAATACCATATGATGCTGGACGCCGGGAATAATGGTAATGACAGCCGTTGTATCATCCAGATCAAAGATGGCATCCCGGCTTTCATCATCGGTCCGGCTTCCTGCGATGATCGGAATGGCAATCACCGGTTGCATGAACGCACCCTTTCCCTTGCCTGCAAGTCGGTTTTCATTTACTGATTCATCCCGGCTTAAAGCCGCAACCAGTGATCCTTCCGTCACTACACCGCGGACCTGGTATTGATAGCCGGTAACCGTGCCCGATGTCAGAGTAGTGCGGGCCGTACCGGAAGCATCGGTAAACGAGGACGTTGCATCAAACGAACCGTCCGGACTTCCCATATCGACCAGCTCCCAGAAAACTTCCACACCTTCCAGGGGATTGTTAAACGTATCAATCATAGTGGCACTGATTTCCATACTGTGAATATCAGCGGAGAGATCAATCGGTGCGTCAGTCAAGGCCGGCGGCATGGACAGATTATAGATGTCATCCGGTACGATGTATATTTCCTTGCTTTGCAATACCACTCCATTCGCTTCCGCCTCCACCAGAACACCGTCTCCCACCGCCAGGGCCGTATTGGGATCGGTTAAGATTTCATTGGCCGCAATACCATTTTCCGTCAGGGATGTCGTCGTCGCCAGACTGAATCCTGCGCCGGTGCCCGTCAGGGGAACGATGGACCAGATTACTTCTTCACCATCCTGGACCAAATTGGCGAACTGATCAAATACACTGACTTCAATTTGCAGGGTGTCTTGTTGGGTCATAACCGTATCGGTTTGAGCATACAATTCAAGCGAATCCGGTTGGCCTGGAACGACCCGAAATGCACCCGATATACCGGTTACACCGTCGGCGGATACGGTAAATTCACAATAATCCCCGGCCTGCGTGGATGTCATAAACAGGTTTTGGGAAATCCCTTCAATATCACTGGAATCCGTGATGGTTATTCCAAATGTTCCATTCACTGTATTCACATCCCAGTCCAGAATCGGGTTGGTCTTGAATCGATCATACACATTCCAGGTCTGGGCAAACACATCCAATCCAAGGATGGAACTGGTGTCGGGGCTGACATCCACCGTATCACCCACTGCCGGATAAATAACTTCTGCTGTATTTACCGGATACTGTGTCTGGTCATGATACAAGGCACCAGCGTCAGAGTACGTGAAGTCGGGATCAATATTGGAGGCTACCTCGGCGTTACCCACATCGATGGCCAAAGAGGCCGGATTCAGGGAATAATCGCCAGTCGACCAGGACGCAAATTCGGAGGTATCATCTAAAAAGGAGTTGAGGGCAATAACCGTTCCGGTTCCCCCGGTGGAACTTTCAAAGACCGAATAATTCACCGTCACGGTTCCATCCGTTTCCAGCGAATGAACGGTTGTATCGTTGCCTGCAATGGTAAAATGGTTCAGAGTGGCATTACCATTCACCGTCAGAGGCACCGATCCGGTAGCAACATTGGAAATCGTCAAATAATCATACTCCGGATCCACCCGGCTACCACCTGTCCCGCCAAAGAGAACAATTCCGTTGAAATGCTGGTCGGGGTATAGGGTGGTGAATTCGATGGGGTCAACCACATCACCATGAGCCATCAGGGTTCCATTGATAATGATGGATACTCCATCTCCCAGGTAAACCGTCGAACCGGGGTCGATGAATAACGTATCATTGGTGTCAACAATGAGGGTGGAATCGACGAACACGGATGTATCGGGGTTTACTTCGATATTCGTGCCTCCCGTATTACCGCCCACGAATGTCCGGTATAAGGGGACAGCACCCATATCCCGTCGGGAGCCATCAGGATCTGCAGTATCCGTCGAATCGCCCGTATCCACACAGGGACTGAGTAAATCAAGCGAGTAATCGCCAGCGGCAGCATCGCTAAAGAGTGGATCACTGTCGATGTTTCCAGCTCCAGTCACCCCACCCTGAATGTCAGAATACGTGACGGCCACGGTGCCGCTGATTTCAGTACCGTTATTCCAGAATATGGTATTGCGTACCTGGGGTGTCAATTCAGATGCACTGGCCAGAGCGGTACCGCTGTTATCCGCCAAAGTATTGTTTACTATTTCCGGTTGTGCCCCGGCGCCTACATTGATGACATTACCGGAATTATCCGAAAAAACATTATAAGTAACCAGTGGTGAACCTCCGCTAATGTCCAATACGGACCCGGATGGTCCGGCAAGGTTACCGGTGAACACATTATTCCGAATGACTGGATTGCTCCCGTTAATGCGAATAGCGCCACCGGTGAGGGCCGAACCTCCCGTGAATTTGAAGTTCTCCACCACAGTGGCGGAGGTCAGTCCAGCGGGAATATCTAGAATACGGTTCCCGTTCTGGCCGTCCAGGGTGGTTTCACCATATTCTCCGCTAAGCACAATGTCGGCCTCCCGTAGTGCTATGGGGCCATCATAGGTTCCAACGTCCACGAATACGGTATCACCGGGTTGGGCAAAGTTGATCCCGGCCTGTACAGTTGAAAACGGATTGGCATAGGACCCGTCGCCTCCGGCATTATTGCCTGAACTGGAGACATACCAGTCCGGTCCATCATGGAAAGACAAATAGGGATAGGCTCCCATGTCAGCCCGGGTCCCATCGGCATCGGTATCAGCGGGATTACCCGCATTGATCAGCAACGAATGGGCAAAGAGCCGGTAATTATTCACATCAAGAAATTCCGGTGTCACCGTTACATTGCCGGTTCCAGTATTGGTGGTTCGGCTGTAGGTAATATCGAATGTATTCGTTCCGTCGGCATCAATTCCGGTGGCGGAATTCCAAACAATTGAATTTTTCACCAGGATCAATGATGTATCGATGGCATAGTATAAGGTTCCGGTATTATCCGAAATTGTGACCTGATCCAGTACCGGTTCGGCATGCTGAGCCACTAATAGAGCCGGCGCACCGTTGTTGCCACTGATTTCAACGTGATGGATTTCCGGATTGCTGTTGTTCATATCCAAGACTACGCTGGTACCACGGAAAGCCAGACCAGCCAGCGTTGGCGAACCGTCGAATAGAAACGCCGTTCCTGTGATGATGGTATTGTCGGGATCACCTCCACCCTGCACGATGATATCCTTGCCGTCGGTGGACAGATTCTGGACATAGGTCCCGGGCAGGAGGCGAACGGTATCGGCCCAGATGGCCTTATTCAGTGCGCGCTGGATGGTGGCATAAGGATCGCCAACCACTCCTGTACCAAAATCATCGCCTGTCGGAGAAACAAACCACGTACGAGGATTGTACAGCGACGTATCAGGTGAAGCCAGGACAGACTCTATAGCACCGGCATCCGGTGCGGTGGTGTCACTGACGGTGCGGGTATTTCCAAGGATATCCGCAACTACAAAATCCGAGGTGTCGGCCAAGCCGATAGCCACGGAATGATCTTTCAGACCAAACTGTCCCGCAGCGGGATTCGCCAGTGAAGGCCGACCGCTGAAAACCCGAATACCATCAACAAAGCCCATGACAACGGAATGGTCTACATTAAACGATGAGTTGCCAGAAATATCCGTGAACTCTTCCCCGATGGCGGTATTATTGGCTACGATGGAATTATGAACCGTGAGAGAACCACCATCCACCAGGAATGCCCCGGAGGGGTCGGGGGACAGGTTATTGACCACTGTACAATGGGTAAAGACCGGATCAGCATTCTCGGAATAAATGGTTCCGCCACCACCGTCATTGCCATACACGATGCAATTTTCAAACTGTGGGCTGCCACCATTGATATAGATGGCTTTTCCACCGGCATCGGCGGCATTGTTCAGGAAAACCATATTCCGAATTGTTGGCGATGCATTGAATATTTGCAGTGCGCCACCCTGCATCGATGTATAGCCCTGTTTGATCGTAAACCCGGCAATCATCGCAGCACGGGTTTCATCTGTACTAAATTCGATGGCGATGGCATTGTTTTCACAATCAATCGTGGTCACATCTGGGCCACTGGAGGATCGAACCACGATGGGCATGCCACCAAAGTCGAGGGCTGTGTTCCCGGTACCCGTGTATAACCCCGGCGCCACATCGACGGTATCATACATGAACGCTTCATCAATACCCCGCTGAATGGTTTGGAAGGGATTGATGAGACCATCACCGGTATTATCATTACCCACCGGGGAAACATGATAGACATAATACTGCTGGATGTCCCGTTCGTGCTCGATGGGACCCAGGTCCGGAGTGCTGCCGGCCGGTTGAGGCCTGGGGTTACCGTAATAATCGAGATCCGGCACCAATTCAAACTGTTGTGTAATGCTACTGAAAAAGTCAGTGCTGGCCAGACCGATGGCCGGGGAATGACTGTCCAATGAAAAGTCTCCGTTTGCTGGATCAACAATCAGCGGATCAAAACTGAAGTTATCACTGGCATAATTCCCGGGATTCTGAACAACGCAATAATGGACGCCGCTGCGGGCGTTCCCGACATCGGGGTCATTGCCATTGCTGATATTGTCCCAAAATATGGAATTATAAATGGACAGGCTGGTGTTGGTATTCCCCTGATCCCAAATCGCTCCGCCGCTTATCGATTCGGTACTTTGATTTTCCAGGAAGAGGCAATTTACAATATTGGCGTAAGAATTTGGTGGGGGATTCCACGCAATTGCTGCACCTAAGTGTGCCGTGTTTTGGTAAAAAACTGAATTGAATATAGCAAAATTATCCGCGAATATGGTCCCCACCGAATTCGTCCCCGTATTATTTTCAAACAGGCATTTATCCAATTGGATAAATGCTGAATTATTTCCTGCAAGTACAATGGGGCCTGAATTGCCAGTATTTGTGTTGTCTCGGAATATGCAATTCTCGATTGTCAGGGAACTACCTTCAACTCGGATTATGGGATTAATATCGTTTGCCTCACCATTAAGGATAGTCAGGCCCACGAGCTTCGAATCCAGGCTTTCCCCGCTGGTCACATCCAGGAGACGATTATCACGAAAACCAAAACCGGATAAATCAATAATGGTGGAATCGGGACCATATTCTCCCATGAGTACCAGGTTGCGTGGTTCGCTGGTGACACCCCCGAAAGCATCCAGTTCCTGGAAATTCAATTCACGGTTATCGTTGCCGGAGAAGGTACCAGGACGCAGGAGAATAGTGTCGCCGTCCTGGGACGCAAATATCATGTCACGGATATTGTCCGAAGGATCGTCGAAACTCCCTTCGAACAGTGGTCCCGTGGCATCGTCATCGACATACCAAACTGGCCCGTGGTACTTCGGCAGCACGCCCACGCCGTTTGACGGCTGACTTTCGCGATCCGCAGTATCTACGGCTGTGACGTAGTAAAAATAATCTTCCTGGTTCGTCAATCCAGTTATGGTGGTCCGGTTGTTGAAGCGTCCGCTGACAGTGTCAACGGGGGTAAAGTTCAGCGAATCGGGACTCTGATAAACATAATACGTCACCACATCTTCCGCTGCCGGGAAGGACCAGTTCAATTCCACAGATCTGTGCATCGACGTAGCGCTGAGATCGGATGGTGGATCTGGATAGGGTGTGGCCGGCCAGACCGATTCGTAGGCACCTAGATCGGGATTGGATCCGTCGGGCGAAATTCTGGGATTACCGGCCAGATCAAGGCCGTCGATGAATACGGTTTCACCCGTAACGGGATGATCATATTGTGTTAATCCGGCCCCCAAGGCGAAGGATGCCAGGCTCAGGGAATAGTCACCATTGGTTGTGTCCTTGAACACCGGATCTATTACAAGGCCGGTGGTGGCATCAAACCCTGGTGTCATTTCACCATTTTCTACTAATGAATTAATGATTTCTACATCACCATTCAGTCCGCTGAGCGCCAAGCCCTCGCCATCGTGGGAATTGTTCCAGACAATGGAATTGTAAATAAACGCGTTGGTCA
Source organism: Fidelibacterota bacterium (assembly GCA_046861395.1). Lineage (GTDB taxonomy): Bacteria > Fidelibacterota > Marinisomatia > Marinisomatales > JABMOV01 > JBHHUC01. Next base: position 6,068 of record JBHHUC010000008.1, on the reverse strand, counting down.
TCTTGCAGGCTTCCCAGGGGCTCACGTTCTCGGTAATTGTGCAATGTTCCATGAGAACGTAGGAATCTTGCCCCTCAATCACCATTGCAGCCCCATAATAGGCCGTAGTATTCCCGGCAAAAAGACTGTTTTTTATTGTTACCCACACAATCGGCTGGGATGCACCACCACCATAAGAGGAAAAGATGGCACCACCGGCATTGGGGGCATGATTATTCAGAAAACGACACCGTTCAAAAGTCGCGATTGCATTACGCCAATCTAAATAAATGGCTCCACCATCTCCACCATTATCGATAACCGAATTACCTTCAAAAAGACAATCCCGGAAAATTGGTTCGGCTTGATGCAGAATTCCGTTATCCTCGTGTGAATTAATAAAGACAGCACCACCATTCCATGGAGCCGTATTATCAACAAATTCACATTGCTCAAAAGTGGGTGAAGCGCCGCTGATAAACACGGCCCCGCCGCTTAAATTATTTGCCGCGTTGGTAGTATTATTTACAAAACGACAATTACGAATAACCGGGCTTACTTCCGCATGTTGATTTGTTCCTGAATCAAAGGTGCTTTCAAATACCATGGCACCACCATTATTATATCCGTTATTTCCGGTGCCGAATTCATAACCGCCGCCATTTTGTATCGTAAATCCGATAACTTTTGTACTGCTGTCCGCCTCCTGATCAAAAGTGAAAAACTGGTATTTCGGCACTGATCCGGAGATTAATTCAATAATAGTTGTTTCCGGACCATCGCGACTCATTAAGACAAAGGGGAAATCTGGCGCATGAAGATTTCGATCATCTGAATCGGAATAAGTACCAGGTAATACCATAATCGTATCACCCGAATTCATGGGTGCATTATCAAAAACATCGCCAATATCACCGAAAGGATTGGCTGGTGAACCATCCCGGTCAGTAGAAATCGTTCCCACAGCATCATCCACATACCAAACGGGACCTTTATAACGTGGTGTTCCTGTTACTTCATTGGAAAGTTCGGATTCATATCCGTCCAAATCTACTGCTGTTACACGGAAATAGTACGTTGTACCATTTGTTAATCCTCGTACCTGCTTGGTTGTAACACCAACAGCGCTGTCGATCAGGGATCCTGCAGGTGAAAATGTGTCGGAATATATACGATATTTAGCAATATCATTATCCGCCGGGGCATCCCAGGTCAGCGTTACCGTGGAATCATTCTCATCCGTCACCGTCAGGTTCTCTGGTGCATTGGGGTAGGGAGAAACTGTAAGGCTATTTTCAATGGCGCCCAGGTCCGGACCAAAAACTCCCGTCCCAGGGTTATAGCTGGTCGTGGGCCGGGGATTGCCAAAATAATCCGTGGCTGGAGCTGAATAGCTTCCAAAGGAGGCACCGCCCATACCAATAGCTATACTGGAAATATCGAGACTATAGTCTCCATTTCCCACAAATCCCGGATCGGCGTCTAGCATATAATCGCCGGTAATACCTGCCTCAGCGGTAAATTCAATTAGTGAGTAAGCGGCATCCAGGGATGATGATCCAAATGGACCCCAGCTTGTAGACATATTTTCATGATCGGTTGCTATTGCATTTATCACATCATTTTGGGCAATAATGGAGTTAAATATGGTAAAATGGGCGTTTGTATTGTCACGATAAATTCCTGCGCCGGCCCAACTGCCATTTGTTGATTGGGTTATAGTATTATTTGCCAGGGTTACATTGATGAGATCAACTGTCGGGCCATACGTCGTTCCACCGTAAGGATAATTATCCGTGGGTTGTATATCAACATAGATTCCGCCACCTTGCGCATCAGAACTTTGATTATTGGTATTATAAACTGCCTCGAGAGCATTATCTGTAATCAGACAATTTGTGAACTGTACATAAGGATGCCTACTGAATACAGCTCCACCTGCAACATCCACACCCGTGTTAGAATTTCCACTTATGGAACAATTATTAAACTGTATAGGAGTCGGGGATTGATCAAAATAATCATTGATATAAATTGCACCACCATTTGATTCACTCCATGACATATTGGTTGGACTATTCATGGCATCTATGCTGTTGGAATCAATTCGAGTGTTTTCAAAACTGGGCGCCATTCCAAATCCAATAAAGACAGCCCCACCATTAAACGTAATTCCATTATTCTGAACACCATTGCCCAAGGTATTTGAATTACCTGCTATCACGCAATTCAAGAATTGTGGGACATGGACTGTTCCATCAGCATTATTCCAGCTTCCATGTAGGGCAATCGGTGCTTCTACTGAAGAATTACTTGGTGAGGATGAGGGAGCACAAGATAAATTTCTGAAAGTACAATTATCAAACACCGGTGATGCTTCCTGAATCCTAATAACAGCTTCACCCAAAAGTGAAGTCCTAGTTGTATTTGTAAAGCGGCAATTCACAAATTTTGGTTCCCAGGATACTGAACTACCACTAAGGTATGTTGGACCATTTATTACCATCAAGTGTTCATCACCAGCACCGTTAGTGATTGTAAAACCAATCATTTGTGGATTGTACGGCGAAGCAGTCACACCGGATCCATCAAAATCAATATTTACCACTATATGTCCGCCCGAACTTCCGCCTCCATCAATGATGGTATTTGTCGGTCCATCTGTGGATTCAATAACAATATTTTTCCCTGCCAGGTCAACTGATGGATTAGCGCCAGTCGTGGTATAGAGGCCCGGTTTAACTAAAATACGATTACCATCACTGGCAGCATTGATTGCTTCTTGAATGGATCCATACGGCCTTGTGGTAGAACCATCAGCAGTGTAGCCGGCATTGATTGAATCCACATCTACGTAAATGTCTGTACCGGAATATTGTGGCGTGGCATTTACTTCATTGGAAAAATCACTTTCATAGCCATCCGCATCAATGGCTGTGATGCGGAAATAATATGTGATATTGTTGCTCAATCCCGTCACGGAGTAGGAGGTGGCGGATCCATCGCTGGTCTCGGCCTGTTTCACTCCGGGAGCAGACGCTATTCCGTAATAAATCCCGTATGTAGCAATATCCGGTTCGCTGTTGGCGGTCCATTCCAACGTTACTTGTCCATCACCCGCAATTGCGGACAGTCCGGTAGGTTTGGAGGGATAAGGTGATACATCCAGGCTATTTTCAAAGGGTCCCAGGTCCGGATTACTGCCGACAGGAGCGGGACGACTGTTCCCCAGGAAATCTGTGGCCGGAATCAGGTCCTGACCGGGCCAAGTGGTTCCACTGGCAATACCAGCCCCGATCAGGGTACTGGCATCACTGAGGCGATAATCCCGGGAGGCGGGATCAACCAATAATGGATCCACATTCAAATTTCCCGTACCGGCAATGGCTGTCTGGAAATCGCTGTAATTGGCCTGGTATGTTGGTGAACCCGAGGATGCAATCATTTCCGTTCCGGGATTGGAAGCATTGTTATCCCATACAATGCTGTTCAAGATATTAACCACCGTGCCATTCCCGTCCACCAGCAGCCCGCCGCCCTCGGCGCCCCAGGAATCCACGCTGTTAGAAGCGCTGTTTTCCGTGATCAGACTATGGACAAAGGTTACCGTGGCACTCTGTTCGATGTATCCACCCCCGCCGTACGCCGAGCGACCGCTGCCGTTGTTGACAACCTGATTGTTCCGGATTATGCTGTTGAGGAAACGGACTTCGTTGCCGCTGTTGCCATTTCCAGAAATATAGAAACCGCCGCCATAGGCCGCATAACTACTACCACTCAAATCAACGGTATTACCATTGATGACACAATTCTCCAGCGTAATTACATGACCCGGATCCCAGAATTCCACATGCAGGCCAATACCATTAACGTCACCCGTAGTGGAACCGTGATTTCCCTTGATACGAGAATCAGTGATGGTTACATCGGTATTGAAAATGGCGATTCCAGCTCCGTCACTGGACCAGTTTCCCGGGCCGATTCGGCAGCCTTCAATCTTCATCTGGCCTACATTATCCAGAAGGATGGCTCCGCCCGCGTCACTGCCCGACGTATATCCGTTGATAATTTTCAAATCCTTGATTTTGGCGGAATCGGCATAAATCGCATTGGTCATGACTATACCACGGTGTTGATTTCCGGGGCCAGCCCCCACATCAATGACCACTTCACCTGCCACCGTGTCCCCCATGAGGACAATATTGTGCCCCCCGAAACTCAGATCATAATTGCCGAAACCCGTATAGACTCCGGCCTTGACCCGTACCGTATCGCCATGTGTGGCTTTGTCGATGGCAGTTTGAATATGCTGGAAGGGTGACGTTTCGCTGCCGTCACCGGCATCATTTCCGGTGGTAGCCACCCACCAGACCGGTCCCAGGTAATCCGGCGTGGCCCACACCGTGCTGGAATAGTCACTTTCGGTGCCATCCTGGGCATGGGTGCGTAGAGCATAATAATAGGTGACACCGTTGGCCAGATTCTGATCGGTATAAGACGTCACAGTGGCATCACTGGTGCTGTCCACCAGGGAAAGGTTGGCGGCGGAAAAGCCACGATAAATCTTGATGTAGCTCGCTCCGGTTCCCGGGGCATCCCAGGACAAGGTTACCTTACGGCTGGCCGCGGTAGCTGTCAGGTTGCCCGGGGCGGCCACTTGAGGAACAGCAGATACTGCTGCGGACAGGGCGCTTTCCTCTCCAGTGGATTTCTTAGCCGACACGGCGTAGGTATAGGTGGAACCGTTGTTAACATTGGCATCGGCATAGGTCAGGGTATCGGCGCCCACCGAATCGATAAGAGCCGTGGTTCCGGTACCGGTTTCACGGTAAATATAATATTTGATAACACCAGTGGTAATGGATGCGGTCCAACTCAGATTTACCTGTCCATATAGTCCAATGGCGGTCAGGTTGGTGGGAGGCAAGGCGGCTGGCTCGGTGTACACCAGCCGCAGCCAGGGAACCTTGGTGTCACTGACGGAGGTCATGCTGTTATTAAACGGGTAATTACCAGCCTGGGAATCACTCCAGCCGCGGAGGGCGCGGCCGGGACCGGCCTCATGGAGATAGACACCACCGCCGGAGGCCCAAGCGTCATTATCGTGGCTGAATTCCAAAATCAAATGTTCATTGCCATCCCAAATGATAGGATCGATGTTGAATCGGACCCACTGACCCATTGGAAAATCGTTGGCATTATGAGAGGCTGGGCCGTACCGGACGTTAGTGGTGGTGTCAAAGGAGGTCAGGGTGGGGTTGTTCGTCCAGGCTGTGGCAATGCGGAAATTCTGCAAGGACATTCCTGGTGACTGGGCCGGATAGAGCTCCACCGCCACAATATTGGCGCCGGGATTCATCCCGGCGCTGGACAAATCACCGGCCTGATAGATTGATTGGTGTTTTACATCATGGTAATATGTGTTAAGGGGATAGCCCTGATCGTTGCCACCGCTGGAAGTAGCGCTGGCTCCGGCCAAGAGTTCCACGGTTACGCCAACCGTGGGCGTAACGCTCACCGTATCGGAATTTAGACTGGCTTGCCCGGCGCTGTCTACAGCGGTGACGTAGTAGTAATAAGTGGTGTCATTTTGCACATTGGTGTCGATGTAGAATGTATCCGGCGGGGAAGCAGCCACCACGCTGTCCAGTAAATTGATGTTCCAGGGGGTCCGCCCGCGGTAGATGCGATACTTCACCAGGTTCAGGGCACTCACCGGGTCCCAGCTCAGGGTAACCTTACCGTTCCCAGGCTCGGCGGAAATATTGGCCGGGGGGGCCAATGTATTCTCATACCACGCTACTTTATCATCAAGATAGGAGGCAGATAACACATCCATGTCACCATCACCATCCAGGTCTGAGGCATAGACTGACTGAGCACCATCTGCCAGGGTGGTTATGACCTGTTGGGCGCCAAAGGTCCCATTGCCATCGGTGTTCTCATACCACGCTATCTTATCATCTCCATAGGAGGCAGATAACACATCCATGTCACCATCACCATCCAGGTCTGAGACATGGACCGACCGAGGACCATCTGCCAGGGTGGTTATGACCTGTTGGGCGCCAAAGGTCCCATTGCCATCG
>JBHHUC010000045.1:0-17145 GCA_046861395.1 Fidelibacterota bacterium | reverse complement strand
CGATTCGGCCAACCTGGTGCGACAGGTGGACGGAGGAGTCGTGAGCCCCCCGGGCGATATTCAAAGTGGTATCAATGCATTTCAATCAATTATAGATCAAGGCGTCAGGCAGAGAAAAGCTCAAAATGGATTTAACTATGTATTTCAAAACCTGACACGAAGACAACTTACAAGAAAGCTGGATAAAGTTCTCTGCACATGTGTATTGAAGTCTTGACCATTATTAAATTAATTATTAGTTTTGTCCATCAAATAGGAGTCCTATCGAAAAAAACGTTAACAGTTCGCAATTATCTCAACAAGGAGTGATTCATGACACAACTGATTAACGTTTCCCCCCGTTCGTGACCCGGCACACAGAGTAACGCCATCATACACCTGTATACTTTGCCATCATGTCACGAATCGTCCATCTCCTAAAAATCCGTTTCCCCGTCTGGGCCTTTTCCTGGTTCATTCTGGCCGGTGATGTCGTCGCCGGATTTGGGGCCTTTTATTTTATCCTATCCCCCAGGACCGACCATCCTGTTCTGCTGTTCGTTGCGATCCAGTTTCTGTGGTCCGTCATTTTTTTCCTGTCCAATCTTTATCAGGGGGAATTCCGTGTCAGTCGGATCCATGAAATAAAGTTATACTTGCAGCTGACATTCATTATTATGGTTAGCATTATTTTTCTGGAAGCCCTGGAATTTGTTGTCTTGCCTGTGACGCCGCGGGAAATTTTTAAATACTGGTTGTTATTCATGATGGCCGGCATCCCCATCCGGCTCACGATTCGCGGGTACCAAAAATATTTATTGCGGAATGGAATCGGACGGGATCGAACCCTGATCGTCGGCTATAATGAACGGGGACACCGGGCAGCTCATGCCTTGCGTCAGCACGACCAGCAGGGATATGATGTGATCGGATTTGTTCGGGCCGAAGATGATGAACCGTACGATAACGGGTCCTTTCCGCTCCTGGGGGAAGAGGATGATATCCAGGAAATCATCATGAAGCACCAGATTTCCGATGTGGTTTTGGCTTTGTCCCAGCCGGAGCATACCCGCATCATGACGGCCGTGGCACGGATAAACGGGGCGCCCGTGTCCATCAAGGTGTTACCGGATCTTTATGAAGTCATTACGGGGCTGGCCCGGACTCAGCAGATTGCCGGTTTGCCCATGATGGATCTGGATTTAAACCTGCATACCATTTATGTGCGTTTCTTAAAACGTTTGTTGGATTTGGCAATCGGAATTCCCCTCTTTATCGTGTTGCTACCCGTGATGGGACTTATTGCCATTCTGATCAGACTGGATTCACCGGGTCCGGTGCTGTACCGGCAGGAACGCCTGGGACTCCACGGTAAGCCTTTTACCATAAATAAATTCCGTTCCATGCGTCAGGATGCCGAGTCGGAAACGGGCCCTGTCTGGGCCCATGAAAATGATCATCGAATCACGCCCCTCGGGCGCTGGTTACGTCGCTTCCGCCTGGATGAAATCCCGCAAATCTTCAATGTATTGAAAGGGGATATGAGCATTGTTGGCCCACGGCCTGAACGCCCCTATTTCGTTGATCAGCTTATGAAAACATTTCCATTTTACCATCGCCGGCTGAATGTCAAGCCGGGGATTTCCGGCTGGGCCCAGATCAAGCATCCCTACGATCAGGATATTGAGGATGTACGACAGAAATTAAAATATGATTTTTATTATATTGAAAATATCAGCTTTGGGCTGGATGTAAAAATAATCTTCAGTACCTTCTGGGTCATGGTATCGGGGCAGGGCCGATAAAGCACGAGGTTTCGGGGGTTTGTATCCTTTGAAGTCGTAAAAAATGTAACCTATTTTCTGCCTACTATTTTCGAGGAAAATTTGTGATTGCATTACAAACGATACGGATGGATCCAGACCGCGTCAAGGCGGGGATCCGGACCAAGGGGGAACCGGACAAGGTGGATACCGTGCTACAACTGGATCAGGAACACCGGAGACTGCTCACTGCCATCAATGATCTGCGGACGGAACGGAACCGGGCATCCCGGGCCATTGGCGAAGCCAAGCGGATGGGGGAAGATGCCAGTGAAGCCATGGCCGCAACACGAAAGTTGGGAGAAAAATTAAAACAAACGGAAGCCGAAGCGACTCGTGTTAAGCAAGAATTAGATACAGCATTACTGGCCTTGCCCAACCTTCCCCATGATTCGGTCCCAGTTGGTCAGTCGGAGGCGGATAATGTCATCGTACGATCCTGGCAGGAAAAACCGACCTTTTCTTTTCCAGTGAAAAATCATACCGAATTATGTGATTCTCTGGGGCTGATTGATTTTAAACGAGGCGCAAAAATTTCCGGTTCAGGGTTTCCCCTGTATACGGGACCAGGCGCGCGGCTGGAACGGTCTCTCTTGAATTATATGCTGGATTTTCACACCGAACGGTATGGGTTTCAGGAAATTTTTCCGCCCTTTATCACCCGCTATGCGGCCATGCAGACGACGGGACAGCTGCCGAAATTTGCCGATGACATGTATCATATTGAGGCCGATGATGACTGGCTGATTCCCACGGCGGAAGTTCCGGTGACCAATATTCACCAGGATGAAATACTGTTAGAATCAGACTTACCCCGCTGTTATGCGGCCTATTCCGCTTGTTTCCGACGCGAGGCAGGGAGTTATGGCAAGGATACGCGGGGACTACTGCGCCTGCATCAGTTCAATAAAGTGGAACTGGTCAAATTTGTTCATCCCGATACTTCCTATGACGAGCTTGAAACGTTAACGGCCCAGGCCGAAGCTGTACTCCAGTCCCTGGGGTTGACCTATCGTGTCCTGGCGTTGGCAACGGGAGATCTGAGCTTTTCCGCCGCCAAATGCTATGACTTGGAAGTCTGGGCGCCGGGGGAAGGGCAGTGGCTGGAAGTTTCATCCTGCAGCAATTTTGAATCCTTTCAGGCCCGTCGCGGTAATATCCGGTTCCGATCCGAAACGACCCGGAAAGTGGATTTTGTGCATACGCTGAACGGCTCCGGTCTAGCCACGCCGCGTCTCATGGTGGCCTTATTGGAAACGTATCAACAGGCCGACGGATCGGTTCGGCTACCCGAACCCCTCAGTTCCTATTTCGGCCAGGATGTGATTGGTTGATGCGCCTGGTCTGGGTACTTTTCAATGTGGCGTTCTGGACCCTCGTGCTGGGGACGATGGGGTTGTTGGTTTCCTTGGTGGAACACCAGGGTCGTTTCATGGGCTGGGTGGCCCGGACCTGGTCTCGTATCATTCTCTGGACTTCCGGCGTGCCATACCGGGTGGTAGGCCTGGAGAATCTGGACGGAAAAGGTCCTTATATTTTTGCCGGTAATCATGAATCGGCTTTTGACATTCCCCTGGCCTTTGCCTGCCTGCCTTATCAGATGGTGGCCATTGCCAAGGTAGAATTGCGTAAAATTCCCGTTTTCGGCTGGGCCATGCGGGCCGGGAAACATATTTTTATTGATCGCAAGAACCATGACAAAGCACTGGCATCGCTGGCAGCGGCCCGTGAATCCTTGGCAGACAATCCCCGGTCGATTCTTCTCTTCCCGGAAGGGACCCGCTCGCTGGACGGGAAAATACAGGCCTTCAAAAAGGGCGGCTTGTTACTGGCCATTGAAACCGGGATTCCCGTGGTTCCCATTGCCCTGTGCGGTACCTATGATGTGGTGGTCAAGGGATCCTGGTCCATTACACCGCGATTGATTGAATTACGGGTGGGCCGTCCGATTCCCACCGTTGGATTGACCATCGATGACCGTAATTCCTTTGTCCGCCAGGTGCGGGAAGATGTTATGGCCCTGAAGGAAGCCTGGGCGGCAGAAAAACGATGATGTATTCTCTACCCACTGCACCGACAGCGTTCGGTATACAGGACGGTGGGGAAGCCCTACTGGTCCGGACCTGGTTGCAGTTTCATCCCGGAACCCGGCTTCAGGATACGGATGGAAATACAATCCTGATCGTTGTTCCCGGCCGGCGCAATCATTATGATGGACCTGATATTCTCGAGGCAACAATTTATTATCGGGGGCAGGTTCTGACCGGACCGGTGGAATGTCATGTAGCCGCCGATGCCTGGTTTCAGCACGGCCATCATCGGAACCGGGCCTACGATACGGTTATCCTACACGTCGTGCAGACACCGCTCCCGGTTGACATTCCAGACCTGCCTCATGTCATTATTCCACCGTATACTTTTAAGAAAGCGCCCTCTACATTGCCGCAGACTTTACCAGAGATATTCGCGGCCGGTCACCGCCGGTGGCAGGATAGTGTGGCCGCCGCCCGCAGGCTTTCCGGGAACAAGATACCGGACTGGATCATCCGGCGCAGTATTCCGTTGTTTGCTACGAAAGGGAATGCCGCCGGTTTTCAGCAGATTCTGGATCACAGCGATCTGCCATCCTTATTCCAAAACAGTGATGAGGATCCGGCCATCCACTTGAGCCACATCGCCGGTGAATTGAACCTAACCTGGCATTCGGCCGGCATTCGTCCGGCCGCACGAGCTCCGCTCCGACTGGAACGCTGGGCCCGATTTATAGCACGGGTCGTTCAGGAACAGCCCGACCAAACGGATGCTTCTGCATTGCGGCATTGGGTCTGTGCCACCCTACCCTCTGATCTGGCGACGGAGGTATCGGGCAATATTTTACTTCCACTGATGGCGGCCCTGGCCTTGAATGAGGGAAAGTTGGCTTCATACCGCCGAGTATACGATTCCTGGCAGGCTTTGAAGTTGTCCCAACCCTATGCCAGGGTTTTACGAAATTTTTCCCCTCCGATTTCCCGACAGGACTTATGTCGCTTTCCCATCCTGCAGGGATGTTTAGCCCTATTAACCACTCATGCCTGAAGCAGCCCCCATTTTCACATCTCTGACCCAGGCCCAGGCCGAATGCGACCGCTGGCGCCAGGCCGGAAGACGGATTGTATTTACCAATGGATGCTTTGATTTATTGCACCGGGGACATATGGATAATCTGGAACGGTCCCGGGCTCTGGGTGACCGGCTGGTCGTGGGGCTGAACAGTGACCACTCCGTTTCCCGGCTAAAGGATCCGGGGCGGCCTCTCATGAGCCAGGAGGACCGGGCTCAACTCCTGGCCGGTATTCGCTGGGTGGATTTGGTCGTGATTTTTAACGACGATACGCCGCAGAAATTAATCCTGACCCTGCAACCGGACATTCTGGTAAAAGGGGAAGATTACCGGCCCGACGAGGTGGCCGGGGCGGAGGCGTTGGCCGCCTGGGGCGGTAAACTGGTGCTGCTGCCATTGATTCCGGGTTATAGTACGACGGCCCTGTTGCGACGCATTCGGGACACCCTGCCACCGGATTGATGAATATCACGGACCCCTTTATCGTCGGGAAAGGTCTTGACTGTCGCAAAGCGTGAAACCTAAGTTCGCCCGCTTAAAAAAAGGCTTTAACTATCAGATGTTACGACTATTTACAGGCATTCTACTCCTCACCCTCAGTCCCGTTATCCTGGGGGCCGGAGCCGGTGCGGCCGAGGCTACGCCCCAGCACGGTCAGGATCATGTGTATCTGAATGGGACCGATTCCACTTTTGCCGACAACCGACTACCCCAATTATTGCGGGATGTAAAAGTATATTTAACCGACGCCGTCATTGCCGATACACACGGCGATACGCTGGAAGTCATCTATAATCTGGATCGGATTTTTGAATTACTGGCGGAAGCGGATCAATTTGGTGAAATGACCGAAGATGATCTGGAAGAATTTTCCCGTTTCGAAACCACGCTGATTGAAATATATACCCATCGCCTCAATACGATGCAGAAATCGGAAGTCCCCTTCACGGCAGAACAGTTGCGGCGGGAAGTCACAGAATATACCGAACCACTGGAAGTGGAATTGGGGAATTCAAAATATACGGTTGTGGATGATCGTGACGGACATATTCCTCTGGTTATGAATAAGCAGGTCGAGCAATACATTAAATTTTTCCAGACCAAGGGACGGAAACAGTTTGAAATCTGGCTCAGTCGTTACGCCAAATATTCTGACCTGATCTATCCCATTCTGCGGGAACATGATTTACCAGAAGAATTAATCTATCTGGCCATGATTGAATCGGGCCTGAGTCCCAAGGCTTATTCCCGTGCCAATGCGTCCGGTTTATGGCAATTCGTTTATTCCACCGGAAAAGCCTACGGTCTCAACCGCTCCTGGTATGTGGATGAGCGGCGTGATCCGGTCAAATCCACCCATGCCGCCTGTGGATATCTGAAGGATTTATTTGAAGAATTCGATCACTGGTATCTGGCCCTGGCCGCCTATAACAGCGGCAGTGCGCGGGTACAGCGTGCCGTTCGTCTTCATCAAACGTCTGATTTTTGGCAATTGCATTCTCTGCCGCGAGAGACGCGGAATTATGTGCCCTATTTCCTGGCAGCGGCCATCATTGGTAATGATCCAGAAAAATACGGTTTCCGCCGTCCACAACAGGATCCCATCACCTATGATGAAGTTGTCCTGGAAAAGAGTGCCGATCTGACGGTTCTGGCCCGCTCAGCCGGGATTTCGCTGCGAACGCTACAGGAATACAATCCCGAATTGCGCCAGTCGGCCACACCGGCCGATGCCTTCTATAGCCTGAAAATACCCAAGGGGCGGAAAGACACCTTTCTGGAAAATTTTAACGCCATTCCAGAAAACGAACGGTTTGCACCTACGTTTATTACGCACCGGGTTCGCAGCGGGGAAAGTCTCTGGACCATTTCCCGAAAATACCATGTATCGGTGCACGATCTGGCAGCCGTCAATAAGATTCGCAACCGACATAAAATCAAAATCGGACAAAAACTGAAAATCCCCGTCCGGGGGGGAATAGCCCTGAACTCCGATGGAGGGCCTCCCGGGCACTATAAAGTAGTTTATACGGTGAAGAAAGGGGATACCCTGGGGGAAATTGCCGAAGATTACGGCACCCGGGCCAAGAAAATCAGGGACTGGAATAAATTACAATACGGCCAATACATCTATCCGGGACAAAAATTAATATTATGGGTCAAATCCAGTTGAACAATCCACGAGCCATTACCGTGAACCGGGGTATCTGGCTAACCGTGGGTGTCATCCTGCTGGCGGTATTGTTGACCAATCTTTTTTCCAGGGCTGGGAGTAGCGACGGTTTATCCCTGGGACCAAAGGTAGGATTAATTCATCTGGAAGGCCCCATTTTCAGTTCGGAACCGACCCTAGACGATTTTAAAGAACTGAGCGATCGCTACGATATTAAGGCCTTCGTGCTTCGGATTAACAGTCCCGGTGGCGCTGTGGCTCCGTCACAGGAATTATTTGAAAAAGTAAAGGCGGTAAATGCCCATATTCCGGTAGTGGTTTCCATTGGAACAGTGGCCGCCAGTGGCGGATATTATGCTGCTGTCGGAAGTCAACGCATCGTGGCCAATCCTGGTTCCATTACTGGCAGTATCGGGGTCATAATGGATTATCCTGTCGTGACCGATTTGATGGGAAAGGTCGGCGTGAAAATTGAGACGGTGAAAAGCGGTTCATTGAAGGATGCCGGCTCTCCCACCCGGGAAGTGACCGAAGCCGACAGGGCCTATTTCAAAGATATTATCACGGATATGCATCAACAGTTTATCAGCGCTGTGGCAGAGCAGCGGAAACTGGACCCTGAGCAGGTCAAGACATTAGCCGATGGTCGTGTGTTTACGGGTCGTCAGGCGGTGGAACTGGGACTGGTGGATACACTGGGAACCCTGGAAGATGCCATTGCCATCGCAGCTCAGTTCGGGGGAATCAGCGGAACACCGAAAACGGCCAAACCCCGCCACCGGAAATCCAGTATTCTGGATTGGGTGCTGGAAGAAGGGGAAACCGCTATGTGGCCAATATTTAACAGGATGCCGGCATTTCGCTGGTACGGGAGGGAATAATGACCAAACAGGATATTATCGACCGGGTGTCAGAGTTGGTAGGCCTGACTAAGGTTGAGACAGAAGCCATCATGAATGGCATCATGGAAACGATTACCGAATCCCTGGCCCGTAATGACCGGGTGGAATTGCGGGGTTTCGGCACCTTCGGGGTAAAACACCGCATGCCGAAAAAAGCCCGCAATCCCGGAACCGGTGAAGCTATCCATTTGCCGGAGCGATACGTTCCCACATTTAAACCGTCCAAATATATGCGGACCACGGTGAACGAATCGCTGCTGGAAGAAAAATGACGTATTGAATTACCGAAACATGAACCAAAAAGTGAGGAAATATGCCCTGCGGAAAAAAACGTAAACGGCGTAAGATCAGCACGCATAAGCGGAAAAAAAGACTGCGTGCTAATCGTCATAAGAAAAAGAATCGCTAAGTCCTGATCATGAATCAGTGTTGGTGCATATTCATGCTTTCCCTAGCCCTGGTCACCGGACTTCAGGGCTGGGGTTATGAAGCGCATCGTCTCATCAACCGGACCGCCGCGACCATTCTGCCGGAAGCACTGGGTATCTATGCCCGGGATATGGCCGACACACTGGCGGCGCACGCTCCGGACCCGGATGTATGGCGTAAAACCAATCCCGAGGAAGGCTATCGTCATTATATTGACGTGGATTATTATTCCCAATATCCTTTTGCAGATATTCCCCGGGATTATGTCCGTGCAGTGGAGACCTATGGCGAAGAATCACTGAAAAACTGGGGAACATCCCCATGGAACATCAACCTATTCTGCGATAGCCTTTCAACCCTGATGCGAAGAGGACAGTGGGAAAAGGTTCCGGTCATCATGGCGGCCCTGGGGCATTATATCGCTGATCTGCACATGCCACTCCACACTGTTTCCAATTATAACGGACAAAAAACAGGTAATAAGGGAATTCATTATCGCTGGGAGGCTCAGCTGGTGAAACGCAGTATCACTGGAATTACAGCGTTCGATACGGTTCGTCCTGCTCCGGCTCTGCCAGATACGAATTTTGCCATTATCCGGGAATCATTTTCTGCCCATACACGATTGCTGGCGGCAGATTCGAAGGCCCGCAAGGGATTGACGGCGGAAGAAATCGACATTCTAGCCGGATACGACGACGGACCCTTCATAGACCGCTATTTAACGATACTGCAGAATGAAACAGGCGAATTACTTCAGGTCCGCCTGAATCAGGCTGCCTATCGGGTGGCCTTGTATTGGTATAATTGTTGGCTGAATGCCGATCGTCCAACCCCGCCTGTCACCGCTCATGACTGAATCAGGTATTTACACCGTTTCGGAGTTGACCGGCGCGATCAGGGATGTGCTGGAAGTCCGATTCGATGATCTTACGGTACGGGGCGAAATATCCAATTTTAAACATCACAGCTCCGGTCATATGTATTTTACCCTGAAAGATCCCCGCGCCGAACTGTCGGCCGTCATGTTCCGGGGCCTGAACCGGATGTTATCTTTTCGACCTTCGGATGGTCTGGCAGTGGAAGTTCGGGGACGTTTGACAGTCTTCGAGCGTCGCGGAACCTATCAAATTGTGGTTCAACGCATGGAACCGGCCGGAGTCGGTGCCCTGTATCAGGCCTTTGAGGTCCTGAAGAAAAAACTGGAACAGGAAGGTTTATTTGCCACGGAAGGAAAAAAGCGTTTACCTGCCTTCCCACTGAAAATCGGCGTTATTACATCGGGGAGCGGTGCCGCCCTGCGCGATATTCTTCAGGTACTGGGACGGCGGGCGCCACATGTAAGCATCGTCTTGCGTCCCACGCTGGTCCAGGGACCGGAGGCCGCCCGTGACATTGAAGCCGCCTTGCAGCAGTTACGTTCCGTGTCCGGTCTGGATGTCGTCATTGTAGGTCGCGGTGGCGGATCAATTGAAGATCTCTGGCCCTTTAATGAAGAACGAGTGGCACGGGCCATTGCCGCGTCACCGTTTCCCGTCATTTCGGCGGTGGGGCATGAGACGGATACGACCATTGCCGATTATGTGGCAGATTTACGAGCTCCAACACCCTCCGCGGCGGCGGAACTGGTGAGTCCGGCCACGGCGGATATATTACAAAAACTGGCTCAATGGCAAGACCGATTCACCACCCGTCTGATGAACCGGGTCCAGTCTTCCTGGCAGCATGTGGACCAGCTTACCCATCGTATTCACACACGCAATCCCCTTCAGGTGCTACAGCGCCTTGATGATTCTCTGAATTCACTGGAAAAGAGAATGGGACAGGCTATGGTACTGTCCCTGTCCCGGTGGCAAACGCAAGTTAACGGTTTGTCCAATCGCCTTTCGGCCCTGAATCCAACTGCCATACTTCAACGCGGGTTCAGCATTGCTCAGGTCTGGCCCGAGGGCCGAATCATTCATGGACCAGATGATATTCCTATGGATGGGAAATTCACGGTGCGAACCGGGCAGGGCAGTTTCAGGGGCCAAAGAATCCCTGGTGAATCGTCGCAAACTTCCTTACTTTTGGATTAAATGAAATTTCAATCATGACCAAGAATAAAACATTACCTGATATTGAAAAAACCATTCAGAAACTGGAGAAATTGCTCCAGGAACTGGAAAGCGGGGAATTGTCTCTGAATGACAGTTTAAAGAAATATGAAGAGGGGGTTAAACTTTCTGAAACCTGTAAAGCCATCCTGGAAGAGGCCGAACAAAAAATCGAAACATTGTCCGGTTCGTCTAGCGAAACATGAAAAAATCGAAACGATTTGCCGTTTGGGCCAATACCGGTAAAAACAAATTCTGGGATACGCTACCAATGCTGCTAGAGTGGGCAGCCCAGGAAAAACTGGAACCCTATCTTACAACGCGGATTGATAAACTCTGGTCAAAACAGGGCCACTGTCACTATGGCGTAGTGAAATCAGCCGATGATTTTTATAATATGGATTTCATTCTGACACTGGGAGGAGACGGTACCATCCTGGGCGCCGTACGAGCCATGGGCAACCGGAATGTTCCGCTGCTGGGAATTCACCTGGGGGACTTGGGATTTCTGGCTAATGTAACCCTGCAGGATTTATACCCCCGTTTGAATCAAGTCGCCCGGGGTGAATATCACCTGGACTATCGAACCGTGTTGACCGGTACGATCATCAGTTCCAGAAAAACCATCGTACATCCGGCACTGAATGATATAGTCATCAATCCTACAAAATCACATCGGATGATTACCTGCATTGTGCGTGCCAACGGATTGTTGCTGGGGCGTTACAGTGCTGATGGTGTCATCATTGCCACGCCCACGGGGTCCACGGCATACAGTCTGGCTGCCGGAGGTCCCATCGTGGAGCCGGGTGTCGCTTCCTATGTGGTGACACCGATCTGCCCCCATACTCTCACATTCCGGCCGGTAGTTGTTAGTAGTGGTACGACAATTGAAATAACATTCCCGGAAGGGACGAAAGATGTGGGATTAACCGTGGACGGTCAGATTCATGAAGATATAGATGATCAGTCCAAGGTCATTGTGCGGACCGGCGATTATACCGTACCCTTCATCCAGTTCGATGACCTCGATTATTTTCAGATGTTACGGAAGAAAATGGACTGGGGAAAACGAGGTGACAATCAATCGGGGGCCGGGTAGAGCTGCCGGTGGCGCCGGAACATGCAATCATTCATGACGACCAACAGTCCGGCGGCTTCCGCTATTTGCGCCGCTTCAGGTGCGATCACACCATCCTGTAACCACAGGGCCTTGGCTCCGATGGCAATGGCCTTTTCCGTAATGGCCGGGACGAATTCGGAGCGTCGAAATACATCCACCACAGCGACCGGTTCTGGTATATCCGTCAACGATGCATAACATTTTTCACCCAGGATAGTGTCTTGACCGGGATTGACTGGGATGATCCGGTAGCCCACGGATTGCAGATAGGCCGCTACGCGATAACTGGGACGCTCCGGCTTGGGTGACAGGCCAACGACTGCAATGGTCTTGAATGTAAAAATCTGTTTAATAGTCGCTAAATTATTCATAAGCCGCTCTCGATTTAAACGTATTCTTTAATATATAACTGAGGATTTTCGGATTTTCCTTCAGACGGCGAATGGAATAATCAAACCAGGCCCGACCGAAAGGTACATAAATGCGGACCTGATGTCCGGCGTTCAGCAGTGCTTCCAGGCGACCATTCATGGGAACCCCGTACAGGACCTGAAATTCGTAACGGTCGCGTGGAATCCGGCTTTCCAGCAACCATGTTTCCAACTGTGAAATCAAATCCTGATCATGCGTGGCAATGGCGGCAAAACTGCCGCCGTCCAGCAAGTCTTTTACCGCCTCGATATAATTACGGTTAATCTCATTTTTATCTTGGAAGGCAATGGTTTCCGGTTCCCGGTAAATCCCCTTGCAGATCCGGCAGTTAAATCCGGGATCATTCAGGAGCGATATATCCTTCAGTGTCCGATGCAAATAAGCCTGCAATACGGTTCCTACTCCTGCATAGCGTTGGCGGCATTTCCGGTACAATGCCAGCGTTTTATCCGTGTACGGTGAATTTTCCATGTCAATCCGGAGGAAGTTGCCATATTCCTGAGCTTTATCCAGAATCGTTAGCAGATTTTTTTCTGCCACCTGAGGGTCGATTTCCAGGCCCAGGTGGGTGAGCTTCAGAGAAACCGTACTGGCGATTTTTTCCCGGGCAATGCAGTCATAGAGGTCCAAATAGGCCTTCGTCACTTCTTTCGCTTCCGCTACGGAATGGACATGCTCGCCCAGAATATCCATGGTGACTTGGAATCCACTGGCATTTAAGCCGGCAACGATTTTCACGGCCTCAGATAGGGTTTCACCGGCTACGTAGGGGGCAGCAAAAGGACGGGCAACCCATTTGGGAAACAGGGGGAGAAGAAAGGAAAGGGAAGAATTCAGGATAGACATAAGACAAAAATTATAATCAGTTAGGAAAGAGCAACAACAGAAATAGGTGAATTGAAAAGGAATTCAATCCAGCGATTCGCCCTACCGGGCGCGGATGTGTATGCCACTCGGCTGTGGCGATTATTGTTATTGGTCATTGGGACCAATTATTCAGGGAACAAGAGGTTGAGATGAATCGACCGGTAAAGAGAAACTTCATGAAAAGAAGACCTGCGAACCTTGATTTTTGATTCTGCCACGGTCTAAATTTGAAGCCTTATTTTACCAGGAATACTGATGATTCAAGATTTCGGTGCTGTACTCGTATTAATCCTGCTGGGAATTCTGCTGATGGCTGTCCCATTATTCCTGCAATGGTTGCTGGCTCCTGCCAAACCCACCCGTGAAAAACTGGACACCTATGAATGTGGTGAAGAGCCGGAAGGTCCGGCTTGGGTTCAGTTTAATATCCGCTTCTATGTCATTGCTCTTATTTTTCTCATTTTTGATGTTGAAATTGTTTTCCTTTTTCCCTGGGCCGTCGTTTTTAAGGACATCGGATTGATCGGGTTTGTGGAAATGGCCATCTTTCTCCTGATCCTGATGGTGGGGCTGGCTTATGTCTGGAAAAAGTCCGATCTGGATTGGGTAAAATTGCAGCTTAAATATGCAGCGGGACGCTATGCCCATTTGCGGATGGAGGAAGAGTAGTATGGGTGTCCTGGAACATAAATTTAAAGATAATATCATTGTCGCCAGTTTGGATAAGGTCCTGAGCTGGGCCCGGTCCACCTCTCCCTGGTATTTCCAATTCGGTCTGGCTTGTTGCGCCATCGAAATGATGGCCACCGCCGCCAGTCGGCATGACTTGGAACGAATCGGCATGATGCCCCGATCCTCACCGCGGCAGGCAGATGTGATGATCGTAGCGGGAACGGTTACGATGAAGATGGCCCTGCGAGTAAAGAAATTATATGAACAGATGGCAGATCCTAAATATGTTATTGCCATGGGAAGTTGTGCCACTAGTGGCGGGCCGTATACGCCCCATGGCTACCATGTATTGAAAGGAGTCGATTTAATTGTACCAGTGGATGTATATGTGCCGGGTTGCCCGCCCCGACCGGAAGCATTGTTGGAAGGTCTTATTATATTGCAGGAAAAAATCAGTAAGGAACGTCCCCTGACCAGGAAAATTACCGGATGATTGATGCCATAAAACATAACGTCGTGACGGCCTTTCCCGGTGCTGTCAGGGAACAGGACGATGATAGTCATATTTCCCTGGCCCCTGAATCATGGACCGACATCGCCTCTTATCTCAAGGTCACGAATGGTATATTATTTGATTCCTGCATGTGTATTACGGGAGTAGACCTGGGGCCGGACAACCCCTTGGAAGTACGGTATAATCTTCATTCCATGACCCTGAATCATAAAGTGGAAATTCGTATCGCGGTGGAGCGGGATAAACCGGTCATCCCTTCCGTAGCCTTGGTCTGGCGCATGGCCGATTGGTTCGAACGGGAAGTATATGATATGTATGGCATCACTTTCAGCGGACATCCTGATCTGCGCCGCATGTTATTACCTGAGGACTGGGAAGGATATCCTTTGCGCAAGGATTATGAAGAGCCGGACGCCTACCATGGGATTGTCATTCCCAAAGTGAAGGATATATGGGAATAATGACCAGGATGAAAACACCTGCTTATTTTGAAGGGGAGGAAATGATTCTCAACATCGGTCCCCAGCATCCCAGTACGCATGGTGTGTTACGGCTGAGGGTGAAAACGGACGGTGAAATCGTTTCCGAAATAAAGCCGGTGTTGGGTTACCTGCATCGCTGTTTTGAGAAACATTGTGAAAATTTGACCTATGAACAGGTGGTGCCCTATACTGACCGCTGCGATTACATCGCGGCCATGAATAATAATTTCGGTTATGTGGCAGCCATGGAAGAGCTTATGGGGATTCAGGTGCCGGAGAAAGTGGAATATATCCGGATTATCATGGCCGAATTCAACCGGATTGCCAGCCATTTACTAGCCCTGGGAACGTACGGCCTGGATATTGGTGCTTTCACTCCTTTCCTGTACATGTTTCGGGATCGGGAACGGATTCTGGATATGTTTGAAATGACCTGTGGCGCTCGCCTCCTATACAACTATATGTGGGTAGGAGGGTTGTCTCATGATTTACCGGTGGGATTTGTGGAAGCGGCCTTTGATTTCCTGGATTATTTCGAACCCCAGATTGAAGAATATAACCGGTTACTGTCCTATAATAAAATATTCATTGAGCGGACTGCCGATGTGGGCGTAATGCCGCCGGAAGTGGCCATCGATTATGGCGTATCGGGGCCTAATCTTCGTGGTTCCGGCGTTAAATGGGACTTGCGCAAGAATGATCCCTATTCCATTTATGACCGGTTTGAGTTTGATATTCCGGTGGGCGAAGGGAAGATGGGTACCGTAGGTGATTGCTGGGATCGTTACTGGGTTCGTGTCCTGGAAATGTATGAAAGTGTGAAAATCATTCGCCAGGCCCTGCAGCAAATGCCGCGGGAAGGAAATGTCCATGAAATGTTACCGAAAAAAATCCGACCCCCCAAGGGATCCATTTACAAACGAACCGAATCTCCCCGCGGTGATTTGGGTTATTACATCATTAGTGATGGAAAACCGAAACCATTTCGCCTGAAAATGCGCAGCCCGGCCTTTGCCAGTCTAAGTGTCCTGGATGAAATTTCACGGGGCTGGATGATTTCCGATGTGCTGGCCATCCTGGGCAGTCTGGATATTGTCCTGGGAGAAATTGACCGATGACGATGGAATTTTTCAGCGAACTTTCCTGGTATATGTGGCTGGTAATCGGTGGGGTCATTATTTTTCTCTTGATGGCCATTAATGCCCTGGCGGCAGTCTATGTAGAACGAAAGGTGGCAGCCTTCATGTCGGACCGGATCGGTCCCATGGGACAGGGATTCGGCCTCCATGCGGGGAAATGGGGTTTACTCCAGACGGTGGCAGATGCCGTAAAATTACTCCTCAAGGAAGATATTATTCCCCGAGCCGCCGATCGGCGTTTGTTCATTATGGCACCCTTTGTCATCTTCATCGGCGCCTTCGTTGCTTTGTCGGCCCTACCGTTCAGTGAAACCTATCAGGTCATTGATGTCAATATCGGTATTTTCTATATTTTGGCCGTTTCGTCACTGGGCGTGATCGGACTGATTCTGGCCGGCTGGTCATCGGAGAATAAATGGTCCTTGTACGGGGCTGTCCGCTCAGCGGCTCAGATCGTAAGCTATGAAATTCCTGCTGCCTTATCGCTCATTGCCATTATCATGCTCACTGGTTCTCTGAACCTTCAAAATATTATCCGGTATCAAGCGGGAACAATCGGTGGCTTTTTACCCAATTGGATTATTTTTCATAACCCATTCACATTCCTGGCATTTTTCATTTATTTTATTTCCGGGGTGGCTGAAACCAACCGGACTCCCTTCGATATTCCCGAGGCCGAATCGGAACTGGTGGCCGGTTTTCATACCGAATATTCGGGTATGCGCTGGGCCTTTTTCTTCTTGAGTGAATACGCCAATATGTTCATCGTATGCGGGGTTGCAACGGTAGCCTTTTTAGGCGGGTGGCAGAGTCCTCTGCCGGGAATCATGAATTCCGGACTCTGGCAGACTTTCTGGTTTCTGGGAAAACTACTTGTGCTGATGTTTGTAATGATCTGGTTTCGCTGGACCTTTCCCCGTCTACGGGTGGATCAATTAATGAATGTGGCCTGGAAATATTTATTACCTCTGGCCATGCTGAATATTTTCGGTGTGGGTCTGTGGCAGTTGTGGTTGGGATGATATGAGTCGTTATCTACAAAATATATGGCAGTCCGTGTCCACCATGTTGATTGGAATGGGCATAACCTGGAAACACATGATTCATATCCGCCATGGGAATGTCACCCTGCAGTATCCGGAAGAAAAATGGCCTCGTCCGGAGCGTAAAATTGGTTTTGATCACGCTGATTACAATGTTATTCGTTCCCGCCTGGTCGTAGATATTGACGATTGTACCGGGTGCAAGAAATGTGAACGGGCCTGTCCCGTAGGCTGTATTACGGTGGAAGCTTTGAAGGTCCCCAAAGGCACGGACCTGGGCGTGACCTCTAATGATACGATAAAGCGCTTGCTGGTGGTGCGGCACGATATTGACATGAGTGAATGCATGTATTGCAATCTCTGCACTT
>JBHHUC010000044.1:0-17147 GCA_046861395.1 Fidelibacterota bacterium | reverse complement strand
CACCGCCTTTTAACATTTCGGCCAGACCAACTTTCACTTCAAATGTTCCTTTAGCCATGATATATTTCCTCCTGTGCAACCTGTCCCAAGCGCTTCACTTTTTCGATGACCGATTCGATGATATTATCCGGTGTGGAAGCACCGGCAGAAATACCGACAATGTCGGCATTCTCAAACCATTTCAGCTTCAAATCATCGGCCGACGTAACCTGATAGGAATGGGGATTTCTCTCCCGGGCCAATTGTGTTAAACGCTTGGAATTTGCCGATGTAAATGAACCGATCACAATCATTACATCGGCCTGTTCCGCCAGTGATTTGATTTGTTCATGATTTCGTTTTGTCGGATAACAAATCGTATTCACAAAATGCAGGTCAAACACTTTCGTCATCAAGATATTGATAATCGCCTGTACATTTTCAATCATTTGTGTTGACTGACTAACCACTCCCGCCAGTTTCATTTTCCGCAATGATTTCGCTTCGTCAGGTGTGGCAATAATGATAGGATCGGAAACCTGACTGGCGATGCCCACCACTTCGTCATGTCCGTGATCGCCGATAATAATAATCCGTCGTCCTTCTGCTTCAAGCTTACGAACCTCATTGTGTATTTCCAGGACCAGGGGACAGGTGGCGTCAACAAGGGCAATATCCTTCTCCCGGGCTCTCTGCCAGACATCGGGGCGGGTACCGTGTGCCCGTAACAGCAATGGTTTTCCCAAGGGTACATCCTTCAATTTCTTGACAACGATGGCACCTGCTTCTTCCAGGGCTGAAACGACGTTTTCATTGTGTACGATATGCCCCAGCATATACACTTCACCGTGTTTTTTTGCCGTTTCGTAGGCCAGGTTTACGGCATCTCTGACACCGAAACAATAGCCCGCATCCTTGGCAACCAGGATTTTCATGATTGATTTCCGTTTTGGCTGAAAATCTGTCGCTTGGTTTCCCGAAGTACCCGGGGGGTGATTTCATTTAATTTTCCCGGGATGACAGCTCCGGCAGCCAGTTGATGACCTCCGCCGCCGAAGGCCCCGGCAATGGTATTCACAATATATTTCCCCTTGGAACGGAAATTAATACGACAAGTGGATAAATTTTGCTCAAAAATCATGAGGGCTACTTCCACCCCGCGAATGGTCCGAACAAAATCGGTAAATCCGTCCACATCTTCCCGCGTGGCATCCGCTTTTTCCAACATGGACTGATCGACAATGAACCAGGCCAGTTCTCCATTGGCATCCAGTTGCAGATTATTCAGAACCTGGCCTAACAATTTAACCCGCGGCAGAGAATTGGTCTCATACACATGCTGGTAGATGGCTGTATGATTGACACCGGCCCGAATACAGGCAATGGCTACCTCATGACAACGGGCTGTGGTATTACTGTAACGGAAGGAACCGGTATCCGTCATTACTGCCGTATAAATGCCATCACAGACTTCCCGGGTCAATGTTTCCGGCGCTACTGCAGTAAAATAATCATACAGAATTTCGCCGGTAGCAGCCGCCCTGGTGTTTACAATATTGACGGAAAATGGTGTTTCTTCAGGATAAGGATGGTGATCGATATTAATGGTTTCTAGATCATACTTCTCTATGACATCCTTAATGGCACGGAGACGGCTGAAATCGCCCACATCAAAAATAATTACCAGATCAACGTTAATTATCCAGGCCTGATGTTCAGCGGGCTGGTATGTTTCAAAAATTTCCCCCGGATTCAGATACTCAAACTCTTCCGGCAACGGCGATACATTGATGATGCGGCATTCTTTCTGAAAATGACGTAGAAAATGATACATGCCAGCGGCCGACCCCAGTCCGTCCCCATCGGGATTTTCATGCGTCGTGAGCAGGATTTTTTCAGCCTGCAGAATGCGGTGATGGAGTTCGTTCCAATTCATAATAAATCATTCCAAAGCAAGACAGAGAATTTAACTTATAATTTGCTAAGCGTATATGAAAATCGACTGCCTGTGACAAATAGAATGTTTATCGCTGCCACTGTATTTCGTCTACCTCCTTGTCCTGCACCTCATAACGGGCAAACACAAACAGCCAGTCGGAAAGACGGTTCAGATACCTAATCCAGATATCTCGTCGCGGCAATGCTTCATCCAGTCCGCAAATGGCTCTTTCCACCCGGCGGCAAATAGCGCGATTTATCTGAATCCGAGCCACGAGTTCACTTCCACCAGGTATCACGAATTCGGTTAATGGAGGCAGGTGTTCGTTGAGTTCTTCACTCTGGCGTTCTATAGTTTCGATCCGCTCTTCATCCAAGAGCTGGGTTTTACCCTGTAACGACAATTCACCGCCAAGATTGAATAAATCCTGTTGGATGCTCCGAATCATGTCGGCCCGGTCCCCATCCGGGAAAATGACCGCCAGCCAGCCCATGAAGGTATTGAACTCATCAAGTTCGCCCAGGGCATGAATCATCGGATCCGATTTGGCAACCGTTTCTCTGGTACCTAACCGGGTCCGGCCCGAATCTCCTGTTTTTGTAGTAACTTTGGTTATTCTCACGTAAAGAATATAAACCCAACCAAAAGGAAGGTCGGAATGAGAATTGGGAGCGAATATTTCAGCATATAACCAAAAAAGCTGGGCATCTGGACACCCGATTCTTCGGCGATGGATTTTACCATGAAATTCGGGGCATTCCCGATATAGGTGTTGGCACCCATAAACACTGCCCCGGCCGATATGGCCAGAAGGGTATTATAGTGTGTAGTCATCAAGTCCATGGCATTCCCCCCAGCCGCGTTAAAGAAAACCAAATAGGTGGGGGCATTATCCAGAAAACTAGACAACAGACCCGTGCGCCAGAAAAACCAGATATTCAGTGGTTCACCATCGGAATACAGGGTGCTGATAATAGGTGCCATGGCACCGTGGGTGCCGGCTCTCAGGATGGCAATGGCAGGAATAATGGTGACAAATATGCCAGCAAAGAGCTTGGCCACTTCCACAATGGGAAACCAGGTGAATTCATTCTTTTCCCGAATTTGCCCGGCGGTCAGACGCATACTCATAAAGGCCAGGATTAGTAATAAAATATCACGGGTCAAATTCTGTAATAAGACTTCGACGTAAAAGACATGGAAGGTGACTTTTGGATCCCAGATTCCGCTCAGAAGGACGGAACCGATCACACCTCCCAGTAATAGAAAATTCACTGCTCCTTCGACGCCTATTTTGCGTTCACTGACACTTGGATTCGGTGCTGTCCCCTCTTTTTTATAATAAAATGAATCCATGAAATAAAACAGTGTCAGTAAGAATACGACTACCGAAACCATGGGAATAAACATGGATTTGGTAGTCCAGAAAAAGTCCACACCTTTTAGGAATCCCAGAAAAAGCGGTGGATCTCCCAGCGGCGTAAGAGAACCACCGATATTTGCCACCAGGAAAATGAAAAAGACAACGATGTGAATCTTATGTTTACGCCAGGCATTGGCCCGTAGCAAAGGCCGGATGAGCAGCATGGCGGCTCCGGTCGTTCCCATCCAGCTGGCTAGGATGGTTCCCAGTAGTATAAGACCGGTATTGAATCCGGGGCGTCCCACCAAGGTTCCGGTAATACGAATACCTCCAGAGATGGTAAATAAGGCAAACAATAAAATGATGAAGGGAATGTAGTCCAGCAAACCCACGTGTAGCAGTTCGAACAGGGTGACATCAAACCCTTCACTGAAATAAAAGGGAATCATGAAGATTGCCGCCCACATGAATGATATTTTTCCGAAATTATGATGCCAGAAGCGCGGTGCGACCAGTGGCATCACTGCAATCGAAAGAAGAATGCCGAAAAAGGGTATGACCCAGTAAACCGCTAGGGAACTCCCGTCGACATGCGGAGCATGGTGGCCGGCCTCTTCTGCCAGTAACAGAACCGGGTTAAACAGGAATAAGACAATCGGTACTATCTTGAACAGGGATTTTCTATACATTGTTTTAAGCCTTACTAACGAGTTTATAAGTATGAATATTACGGGGAATGGAATTCGACCGGAACATTTTTATTGTGTGATCGGTGACTCATGTGCATCAAACTGTCAACTTCCTGACGAAATTACTCGGGGGGTCGTCGTAAATTCAGCCATGGAAATACTTCTGGCAATCATCGCAATCGCAATCAGTATCGGGGGATTGGCCCTCGGTATACTTTTTAGCAATAAGCCGCTCCGTGGTTCCTGTGGCGGGACCGGGTCTTGCGAAACCTGTAAAGGCGATGCCAGTCGTTGTGAAAACTCACCGACTATCGATTCAATCTAAGGGTTCTCCAGTTCGGCAAACCCATCCGATCTTTTATCTATAAAGCCTGTTTCCGTCCGCACGATCAATAATGCTTCAACACCGTCCAGTTGATTAATAAGGGCTAATCCCTTCTCCGGTGATAGAACCAACAAGGCCGTTGCCAATCCGTCTGCCAGAGCGCAGGCTGGAGCAAACACGCTGGCTGATCCCACCTTCCATTGCGAAGGATATCCGGTATGAGGATCAATCGTGTGGCTATACGTTTTCCCCTGATATGAAATAAAATTCCGATAATCACCGGAGGTAGCAAGGGCACCATCCGGCAAGGCCACAATCGTGTGAAACCGTTCTCCGGGACGGCTGCCGAATGTGGGGTTGTCAATTCCTATTGCCCAGGAACTGTTCCGTTTGTTTTTTCCACGACAGCGTACTTCTCCCCCGATTTCTACCATATAATTTTCCACAGGGATATGATCCAGCCATTCGGCAATAGCATCCACTCCGTATCCCTTGGCGATGGCATTTACATCAATCACAACATTGGGATCGAATTTCTGTATCCGGTTGCCTTTCACCTGGAGAAGGCGATAACCTACATGACGTAAGGTTGAATCAATAGCCTGTGGCGAAGGCGGATTCCAGTATTCCGGCTTAATAGGACGGTGAAAACCCCATAATTCAATCAAGGGACCGACGGTAATGTCAAAGGCCCCTTCCGTCAAGTCCGACAAGTGGTTGCTTAAATTCAACACTTCAGCGAATTCTACAGGAATGGGATGCCAGGAAAGATCCTGCGTACGGTTGATTCGTGTAAGATCTGAGGTTGAATCCCAAGCAGACATTTGATGATTGATTTCACTTAATATCGAATCAACCGCTGTCTTGAGAAAAGATTCCGACACGGTGATGGTACCGGGAATACGGATGGAATATGTTGTCCCCATGGTATATCCCCGCAGAACCGTTTCCGGTTCATCTGATTGACAGCCGGCCCAGAGTACCAGGATAAAAAGAAAAAAGCTCGCAAAACGAACTTTTTTCCTGAAATAAAGGTTTATTTCCATCTCAATTCCGTGTTTCAACCCCCATTAACCAAACTTGTCGTAGGCGATCATTTCCGGCTCAACACCGATATCATACAGCATCCGGTCCACGGCATCAATCATTGGCGGTGGTCCACACATGTAATATTCGATTTCTGCGGGATCATCATGGTTTTTCAGATATTCATCATAGAGAACCTGATGGATAAATCCGGTTGGACCGGTCCAATTGTCCTCGGGGACGGGTTCGGACATGGCAACGGTAAAAGTGAAATTCGGAAATTCTGCTGCCAGTTCCTTGAAATCTTCTTCATAGAACATTTCCCGCACCGACCGGGCGCCATACCAGAAAGATACTTTACGCTTCGTCCGTTTTGTCTTAACAATATCAAAGATGTGACTCCGCATCGGTGCCATACCTGCTCCGCCACCGATAAAGACCATTTCACGGTCGGTATCTTTGGCAAAAAATTCACCATACGGTCCTGAAATCCATACCTTATCTCCGGGTTTCAGATTAAAAATATAGGAAGAAGCAATTCCTGGTGGTGCATCTGGTGCCCATGGCGGCGGTGACGCAATACGGACATTCAGCATCACGATATTGCCTTCCGCCGGATGGTTGGCCATGGAATAGGCCCGGTAAATATCCTCTTCATTGGAGGCGTGGTATTTCCACATGTTAAACTTGTCCCACACATCACGATATTCTTCCTCAATATCGAATTCATTATAATCCAGTTCATATTTGGGAATGTCAATCTGGATATAACCACCGGCACGGAAATCCAGACGCTCCCCTTCCGGCAGGTCCAGAATAAGTTCCTTGATAAACGTGGCAACATTGCGGTTGGACCGCACGCTGCACTCCCATTTCTGAATACTGAATATTTCGTCAGGGACCTGAATGGATAAATCCTGTTTCACCTTTACCTGACAGGCCAGGCGCCAGTGATCCTTAGCCTCTTTGCGGCTGATGTGACTGGTTTCCGTAGGCAGGATGTCACCGCCACCAGAAAGAACCTGACATTTGCATTGGGCGCAGGTCCCGCCACCACCACAGGCACTGGGCAGGTAAACCTTCTTACTTACCAGGGCATTCAGGAGGGTTGATCCCGGTTTGGCGGTCACTGCCTTGTTGGGTTCACCATTAATGGTAATCGTTACATCCCCTTGAGGAAGTAATTTGCTTTCGGCAAAATTCAGCAGTAAGACCAGCAGCAGAATAAGTGCTGTGAATACTATTACACCGATAACTCCAGTAATCATAAATCAATCCTATAAATCGATTCCTGAGAAGGCCATAAATGCCATACTGAGCAATCCTGTTAATAACATTGTGATCCCCAGGCCCCGGAGTCCTGACGGTACGTTAGAATAGCGCATTTTATGCCTGATGGCGGCCATGGAAGCAATCGCCAGGAACCAGCCCATGCCGGAACCGAAACCGAAAACTGTCGATTCACCCAGGGTATAGTTCCTTTCCACCATGAAAAGGGATCCACCCAGGATGGCGCAATTCACCGCAATTAAGGGCAAAAAGATCCCCAGCGCATAATATAGTGGCGGGAAAAAGCGATCCAGAATCATTTCCACCAACTGCACCATGGCAGCAATAACGGCAATAAAAGCAATGAAATTTAAAAAACTCAGATCCACATCCGGGAATCCCAGCCAGACCAGTGCTCCGTCCTGCAGAAAATAGTAGTGGATCAACCAGTTCACCGGCGTTGTGATGGTCAGAACAAAAACCACGGCAAAGCCCAGACCAATGGATGTATCCACTTTTTTGGAAATGGCCAAAAAAGAGCACATGCCCAAAAAATAAGCCAGTAATATATTTTCAATGAAAATGGATTTGGTAACCAGCGATAAATAATGTTCAAGCATCTTCAGGCCTCCTCATAGTGGGAAACGGTACGCTGCACCCAGATTATTAATCCCAGGATGATAAAGGCTCCCGGCGATAACACAAACAGTCCGACATTCACATAACCGGCATCATAGAAGGCCTGGGGAATGATGGGCATACCCAGTAAGGTCCCGCTGCCGAACAATTCACGGAAAAAACTGACGGTAATCAGAATCAGTCCGTACCCCAGCGCATTGCCGGCACCATCCAGGAATGAGCGCCCCGGTGGGTTCTGCATGGCAAAGGCTTCGGCCCGTCCCATGACGATGCAGTTGGTAATAATCAACCCAACGAATACGGAAAGTTGCTTACTGATGTCATAGAGATAAGCTCTTAGGATCTGATCAGCCAGGATCACCAGAGATGCAATAACTGTCAGTTGAACAATAATTCGGACCCGACCTGGGATCCATTTCCGCATCATGGAAATAATGGTATTGGAAAGGGAGAGAACAAACAGTACCGCCAGAGTCATGACAATGGCCGTATCCATTTTCACCGTCACCGCCAACGCAGAACAAATCCCGAGAATCTGGGAAGCAATTGGATTATTATTTACCAGCGGATCGGTAAAAGCCTGTTTCGATTTCTTGTCAAGCGCCATATTTCACCCCTCCCCCCTGATAGGATTGTCGCAATTTGCCGAAAAATCCGCCATATATTTCTAAATCCTTTTTAATAAACAAGGTTACGCCTTTTCCCGTCATTGTTGCTCCTGAGATTCCATCCACCAGACAATATTCCTTGGGATTTCCGGGATGAACCTTTCCTTTATACACTTCCACAGAACAAGGTTTTCCATCCGGGGTAACAATCTTTTTCCCGATAAAGTTGGCTGTAAACCATTCCTTTTCGATTTCGCCCCCCAGGCCCGGTGTTTCGCCATGTTTATAGAAGGTCACACCTTTGACCGTGGCACCATCGGGTTCAATAGCCATATAACCGTAAATCGTTGACCACAACCCCTTTCCGGAAATGGGAATAGCATAACCGTCCGCCACCCCATCAACCATCTTCACAAAAACAGGGTGACCTCCCTCCGAAACGTCATTGCCTTCCTTATTGACAAATATTTCTTTTATGTATTGGTTGTATAGGGTTTCAATTTCATTGGGCGACAGTTTCTTGGTTCGGTCAGCGGGGATTTGCATGGAACGTAGAATATTTTTTTTCATGTCAATCTGAACATTCCGTTCTTGGATATCCTTCAGGGCTGTGGCCGCCACGGATAGCAGGATTCCCAGGACGATCGTAATCACCGACATGAAGGTGAGGACATACCGGTTACTTCGCATAACGCGCCATCCTTATTTTGATATTCCGCTGAACAATAAAATAATCGATCAACGGCGAAAATGCATTCATTAATAATATAGCCAGCATGGTTCCTTCTGGATAGGCCGGGTTTATTGAACGAATAATAACGGTGAGGAATCCAATGAGGAAGCCATAAATCCAACGACCCGTATTGGTATAGCAGGCAGACACGGGGTCGGTCGCCATGAAAACAGTACCAAAAAGAAACCCACCCATGACCAGATGATAATGGGGGGGTAAGGTCAGCATCGTATTGGTGGAATATCCCGACAGTGCATTGGTGAGATAGGCAGTCAGTACCAAACCCAATACCGATCCGGCCATAATGCGCCAGGACCCGATTTTAGTATAAATCAGAATTACGGCCCCAATCAGGATCATCAGGGCGCTGGTTTCACCGATGGATCCCGGAACCCATCCCATGAAAAGATTAAACCAGGAAAAATCGAACTGTGCTACTTTATCCAGTAATGTAACGGCATCCTGACTGATTTGTCCGGCGGGAATGGCCAGAGCCGTTGCCCCCGAAAAGCCATCCGGTCCGGCCACCCAGACACTGTCACCGGATATATTACCGGGATAGGCAAAAAACACAAAGGCACGGGCCGTCAGAGCCGGGTTGAAAATATTCATTCCCGTTCCGCCAAAAATCATTTTTCCAATGACCACACCAAAGGTGGTGGCCACAGCCACCTGCCAGAGAGGAATTGTCGGGGGCATGATCAATGGAATCAATAAACCGGTCACCAGGAATCCTTCGTCCACTTCATGTTTACGTACAATGGAAAAGAGAACTTCCCAGAACCCGCCAGTTAAATAGGAAACCAGAGCAATAGGAATAAAATACGAGCATCCCACACTCAAGTTTTCGGCCCAACTGCGAACCAGACCAGAAGCCAAGGCCTGCTGGTAGCCGATATTAATCATACCAAAAATGGTGGCTGGTAGCAGGGCGAATACGACAATGATCATGACCCGTTTAAGATCGATGCTGTCCCGAATGTGGGGCCCCGACTGGGTCTGCTCATCGGTATTGAACATGAATGTGTCCAGGGCTTCGAATAGGGGATGAAATTTATGCCAGGCACCACCGGTCTCAAATTTTGGTCTTAATTGATCATGGAGTTTGCGAATGATTTTCATAATCAGCTCTCTTTTTCCATCAGGTCTAGACCCTGGCGTACGATTTGACCCAGATTAATTTTACTGGGGCAGGCAAAACTACACAGGGCTACATCCTCTTCCACCATTTCAAGAATACCCAATTTTTCCATTTCTTCCAAATCCCGGGCCAGGATGGCACGAAATAATGGATTCGGTAAAATATCCATGGGAAGGACATCTTCCCAGGCGTTGATGGGAACCAAAGCTCTCTGTCCTCCGTTTTTCAGGGTTGAAAAGTCAAAATCAGAACGGTTCCGCCCCAGGTAAGCCCGGGATAACGAATAATTCTTTTTTGCGGACCCGGGACGAATCCAGCCTAGAAATGGTCGTTCCTTACTCACCGGAATACAGCTGACACAGGTATCATAAAATCCCAAATATCCTTCTTCCGGTACCATCGATCCCGTTAGCACATCTCCCCGAATCAGACGATGAACCCCGTCCCGTAGGTAGGGTTTGACCAGACTCTGAATATTGGCACCCATCCTAGTTTTGATATGGCCGGTCCTGTTTAAGGATGGACCGCCGACAGCCACAGTCAGTGTGGGGTCATACTGTCCGGTGGAGAAGGCTTTGGCTAGCAATAAAACATGTTGGGGATTCATGGTCCAGACAATTTCACCCGGTTTCAACGGAGCCAGATGATGGATTAAAATTCCGACATTTCCGGCCGGATGGGGACCGTTGACACGGTGCAGCCGGACCTGGCTCAAGGAATCGAATGTGCCACTCATATTGTCTTCGTGAATGGCCAGGTGGATCTCTCCGTCAGTCAGTTTAGCTAGAATATCCAGACCTGCGGCGAAATCACTGCCCTGCTCTTTCAGAATAAATTCAAGATCGGCCGCCAAGGGAGCCGAATCCCAGGCTGAGATAAACACTGCTTTGGGTGTTACTGACGGATCGGCAATTTTATTGAACGGCCGTTGACGGATCAGAGGCCAGAGATGCAAGGCTAAAATCCGCTGTATTACCGCTTCCCGGCCCATTCCGCTCAAGTCCCCTTCAGCGATGGAACCGAGATCCAGGATGTCTTCATCCTGGTCCAATTCAATGACAATTTGCTCCACGACCCGCCGTGCTCCGAATTGCACATGCTTTACCTTTCCTCCACCGGGAGAGGCCCATTTGATTTCGGGTCGTTTTTTGTCATAAAACAGCGCTTCTCCGCGACGCACGGATTGCCCCTCTTTCACCATGAGTTTCGGCTTGGTATAGAGAAATTCATTTGGAAGTAAGGCAACCGATGATATGGATTTCGATTCCAGGTATTCCGCCAACGGTTTCCCGCTGATACCAATATCGTGTCCTTTCTTTAACCGTAAGTAGGTCATAGTCTTTCCAGGTTACAGTGTGTTGGTAAATAATACCATTGAGTTTCGAACCCAATCGGCAATGGGTGCCCAGTAAATCCCCAGGAATAAGACCGGCACCGCTAGACAGATCAGCAAGGCCATCATGGTCCGCGAAGGATTGAGCAGCGTTTCCTGCCGTTCTCCCCTTAAAAACATAATTTTAACCACACGGAAATAATAATACAGGGAGACAACACTATTCAAAATACCGACCAGGGCCAGCCAGTAAAAATCTGGCCCAGCTTTAATTACAGCGGCAAAAATGTAGAATTTTCCGATGAATCCAGCGGTAGGCGGCAGACCAGTAAGAGAAAACAGGAAGATGGTCATTACAACACCCAGAAACGGCATCTTCCAGCCTAGTTCCCGGAAGGCTCCCAGGTCGGCGCTTCCGCTGCGATTCTGCACGGCGATGACAACGAAAAATGCCCCCAGATTCATGAATAAATACATGATCAGATAAATCATGATTCCGTATTGGCCCTCCTGAGAGACAATGGGAATACCCATAAGCATATACCCGGCATGAGCGATGGTGGAATAGGCCAGCATGCGTTTCACATTGGTCTGTTGTAACGCAACCAGATTCCCCAATGTCATGGTGACGGCTGCCAGGACTGCCAGCAGCATCTGCCAGCCGTACCAGCCCTCCACCAAGGGCATAGCAGTAAAAATATCACTGAAGAAGCGAATTAAAATCGCAAATCCGGCCGCCT
The DNA here is from genome assembly GCA_046861395.1 of Fidelibacterota bacterium. Classification (GTDB taxonomy): domain Bacteria; phylum Fidelibacterota; class Marinisomatia; order Marinisomatales; family JABMOV01; genus JBHHUC01. The sequence continues at coordinate 5,363 of JBHHUC010000044.1, read as the reverse complement.
TGGGTGCCACGGATAAATATGCCGTGATGGGAGTGGGTGCTCCTTCATATACATCTGGGGTCCAGAAATGAAAGGGAACGGCGGAAATTTTATAGCCAAACCCGGCCAACACCAGAATAACCGATATCAGCAGAGCCACCTGAGCCGTGCCCCCTAACAGCGGAACGGCCGATCCAATGGCATGAAAATTCGTAGCCCCTGTCAATCCGTAAAGCAGGCTAAACCCGAAAAGCATTAATCCGGAAGAGAATGCTCCGTATATCACATATTTCAAGGCCGCTTCATTGGATGCTTTATTCTGCTTCATGTATCCGGCTAGAATGAAGGATGTGATGGATACGACCTCCAGCGAAAGATACACCATGACCAGATCATAGGCCGAAACCAATAGAAACATGCCCAACACCATGAAAAAGATGAGGGAAAAAAATTCTCCCAGATGGTAGGTCTTCAATTGCTCGGACTTTGCAATGACAAACAGTAAAAAAAGTGTAGCCAACAAGATCAGGCTTTTGAAAAACAAAGCGAAGGGATCAGCAACAACCTGCTGGAAAAACAAGGTGACGGCCGGCTGCCCACTCTGGAGTGCCACGGCGATGAAGGTCAGCACGACACCTGCCACGGCAATCCACTGTAAATATTGTACAGTAGGTTTCCGGCGGAAAATATCCACCAACAGTAAAAGGATCGCTACACCGGCCAAGAGCATTTCCGGCCAGAAATATTGCAGACTTTGCAGATTATCCATGCGTCCGTCCCCTACGGCAGAAGTGCCAGGTCTCCCCAGGTAACTACGTGATCAATAATGACAGTGACGGTTGCTTTAAGCATATCCAGGAAGGGGCCCGGATAAATTCCCAGGATGATTGTAATGATGGCCAGAGGAACCACGGCGAACAATTCCCGTCCGTTGATATCATGCAGCGACGTGTATTTTTCATTCACTTTCCCAAAGAAAATCCGTTGATAGGCCCAGAGGAAATAGGCTGCGTTGAGTAAAATACCAATAGTGGAAACAATGACGACAGCGCGGAAGACGGGAAAAGCGCCGACGAAGCACATGAATTCACTGACGAAACCCGACATGCCCGGCAGCCCAAGACCGGCAAAAAAGGCAACGCCGGTTACAGCTGCATATACCGGCATTTGTTTGGCCAAACCACCAAAACCATTTATATCCCGGTGATGAGCCCTGTCATAGACAACGCCCACCAAGATAAAGAGCATGGCGGAAATCGTACCATGGTTGAACATCTGAAAAATGGCGCCCGTCAGACCGGCTTCGGCGGCACTGACATTGCTACCATTGGCCACACCAGCGGCAACGACCGCTGACATCCCCAGCAGGGCGTATCCCATGTGGTTGATACTGGAATAGGCCACCAGTTTTTTCAGGTCGGTCTGAGCCAGGGCACACATGGCGCCCCAGATAACATTCACCAATCCCAAAAATGCCAGGGCGCCGGCAAACCACCAAACGCCATCCGGCAACATGCCGTAATTTACCCGGAGTAATCCGTACACTCCCAGTTTCAAAAGAATCCCCGCCAGAATGACCGAAATGGCCGTGGGCGCTTCCACGTGCGCCAGGGGTAACCAGGTATGGAAGGGGAAAATTGGGACTTTAATGGCAAATCCGATGAATAACAGAATCCAGATTACCTTCATGGCGGAGACACCCCACCATATGACACCATTTAGGGCCATGGGCGCAGTTTCAATCAGAACCAGCATATCAAAGGTTCGTCCGCAATAGAAATATAGGGCCAGAATCGCCACCAGCATTAAGACCGATCCCACCAGTGTAAATAAGAAAAATTTAATGGCGGCATATTCCCGCTTCGGCCCACCCCAAATACCGATCAGGAAATACATGGGCAGGAGCATCACTTCCCAGAAAACATAAAACAGGAAAAAGTCCAACGCCAGGAAAACACCGATCATGCCCGTATCCAGGAGCAGAAACAGCGCAAAATACCCCTTCACAGCCCGGTCGATTTTCCAGCTGACAAAGACGGCGATAAAGGATAGAATCGGTGTAAGCATGACCATGGGCAAACTGAGACCGTCGATGCCCAGATGGTAATTGATATTAAAGGAAGGAATCCAGGCCAGTTTTTCCGCGAATTGAATACCGCCTACAGCGCTGTCAAAATCTACCCATAGGAGCATGGCAACCCAGACTTGAAGTCCGGTTGCTACGGCAGCAACTATCTTGATGATATCATTTCGTTCCCGGGGAATAAAGGCAATCGCGATCATGCCTACCACGGGCAACCATACCAACCAACTTAAATACATTGTATCCATGCTAAATCCTTTACTTCCTTGAAAGCATTCCTAGATGGCTTTCCAAATCATAAGCATAATAATAGCTGTCAGCGCAAAAAGGACATAATGCTGAACGCGACCGGTTTGGACCGTCCGCAGGCGTCTGCCAAACCAATTGGCAGAGCGACCCACACCATCCACCAGGGTCTGATCCAGCCCGTCGTAATCCACTTTACCAACAATATTCGACAGGAACGTCGTTACGTGCCCAAATCCATTGATGAAATATTTATCATAAAGGTCCCAATCCAAATAGGCGATCCGGTCCGCCAATCTAAGAAACGGGCGGTATAATAATCTGGCATAGAGTTCATCAATGAAAAATTTTTCCCGGGAAAGGCGGTAAAAGGGGCCGGTAACCGTGGCCAGTTTTTCCGCTGAAACCGTATGCTTGTAATAAACCAGAAAAGCAAACCCAATTCCCAGAGCCGCCACGATCAGGGAGAGCGTCATCGCTGTTCCGTGGGCATGATGCAATGCCTCTACAACGCCTTCCGCGCTCTGACCTCCTGGTATAAAACTGTTATGATATTCCACCAGAGTGGGTAACCAGCCTTCCCCGTGAAATGGGTTCAGAGACGGCAGCGTAAACACAATAAACAAACTGAAAACGCTTAACAGAACCAGGGGCAATTTCATAGCCGCTGGGGATTCATGAATATGAGCATGAATATCCTGGCGTTGCGGTTCGTTGTGAAATGTAAGAAAAATCATGCGGAACATATAAAAGGCTGTCAGCAAGGCCGCACTGAATCCGAATACCGGTAATAGAATATGGCCCGGATGCTCCAGACTAAACGCCAGCGTACCGGCCAGAATGGCATCCTTGGATAAAAATCCGGAGAACAGTGGAACACCGGAAATGGCCAGTGACCCTATCATCATGGACCAGTAGGTCACAGGCATTTTACGCTTGAGTCCGCCCATATTACGCATATCCTGAGGATCGGTATCATGATCACCCAGTTTATCCAGGCTGTGATGCATGCCATGAATGACACTGCCGGCGCCATAAAATAAATTGGCCTTAAACATGGCATGGGTGACAAGATGGAAAAAGCCGGCCACATAAGCACCGGTTCCCACCGCCAGAATCATGTAACCCAGCTGACTCACGGTGGAATAGGCCAGAACTTGTTTAATATCAGTCCGGGTAATGGCAATCAAGGAGGCGAACAAGGCTGTAATTCCACCGATATAAGCTACCAGGACCAGCGCATCCGGTGACAAGATGCCGAACAGGCGAACCATCATGTAGACACCGGCCGCCACCATGGTGGCGGCATGGATCAAAGCCGATACTGGAGTGGGACCTTCCATGGCATCCGGCAACCAGATATGAAGTGGAACCTGGGCCGATTTACCCACAGCACCCATGAATAATCCAATGCCGGCCAGGGTCAGGACCGTGCCGCTGATGATTCCGGACTGCACACCGGCGAAAATATCCAGGTAATTGAAGGAACCGATGGCAGTGAAAAAGAGCATGATACCAATGAAAAAGCCGATATCCCCCACCCGATTGGTGAGAAATGCTTTTTTCCCGGCATTGGCCGCGCTATCCTTTTCATACCAGAAACCGATTAATAAATAGGAACTCAATCCCACTAGTTCCCAACTGACGTATAACAGCATCAGATTATCAGCCAGAACAATTCCCATCATACTAAAGGTAAACAGAGAGAGATAGGAATAATAACGGGAGTAGCCAGGATCACCTTCCATGTATTTCAGTGAATAAATATGGCTCATGGAAGAAATCAGTGTTACCACCAGCATCATAATAACGGTCATATTGTCAATGAGAAAACCTAACTGAATCCTGAAGTGACCCAGATCCATCCAGTTGAATGAGCCGTGGACCTGGAATTCCGGGTCATAATTCAAGAGCATACCGGCGAACATTGCAATGGACAGAGCGAAGGCCAGCAGGATGGCGGAGATGGAAACCCAATCCCCTTTCCGTGGTAATTTCCGCCCGAAAAAGGTCTGAATGATAAAGGCTGCCAGCGGCAGAAAATAGACGACCAGGGCGTATTTAAGGAAAATATTCATCGTCGTAATTGATGGACTTCATCCACATTAATTGTTTGGAAATTCTTAAAGATATTGATTACGATGGCCAGCGCCACGGCCGCTTCGGCCGCTGCCATGATAATGACAAATAGAGAAAAAACCTGTCCCGAAATATTCATGCCGCCAAACCGGGAAAAGGCGATAAAATTGATATTGGCGGCATTCAGGATGAGCTCTACCCCCATTAATACAGCTACCGCATTGCGGCGACTAATAACGGCATACAGCCCCAGGCCGAACAAAATGGCGGCGACGGTTAAATAAACTTCCAGTTGCGCCATCAGGATTGCCTCCTTGATAATACGGCGGCTCCAACCAGTGCCGCCAGCAGTAGAATCGATGCCACCTCAAACGGTAACAGGTATTCCGTCATGATGGAGGTACCCACTGCCCTGGCCGTACTGTCGGGTTCGACGGACGATGCCCAGTACCAGGGTGTATGCCGGACAACCCAGGCCAGGCCGGCAATGATAATCATCGTCACCAAAGCCGCCGGACTTCTTTGTCGGCTGCCATGGGAAATATTCACTGATGTAATCCGGTGGGTGAGCATGATACCGAAGAGGATGAGCACCAGAACCCCGCCTACATAGACCATGATTTGAACCCCGGCCAGGAAATCGGCCCAGAGAAAAATGTAGAGTCCTGCCACCCCCACAAAGGTAAAAAACAGGCTGACGGCGGAATAGACAAGATTACGGCTGGTAACCACGAAAAAGGCCGATAAAACCGTCAGCAACACCACAAACCAGAACCCCAGGATCATCATGCATTTTCCTCCGTGTCCACTGGTTTAGGCGGTTGTGTCACACGTTCAATTTCTTCCGTCGTGACATGGGAAAACTTATAGATCAGATTATTGCGATCATATTCGGAGAATTCATAATCAATGGGTGTTTTCTGGGCATTCGGGCCACCGGTCATGTAAATGCATTCTTCCGGACAGGGAAAAGTGC
>JBHHUC010000107.1:0-4197 GCA_046861395.1 Fidelibacterota bacterium | reverse complement strand
GATTTTAATCGATGGACAAGGGCCGGATTTTCAATTACCAGATATCCGTTATTGATGGCATTGCGCTTATAGGTTTGACTGAACGACCCGGCAATGACCAATTGTAAACCACGATATTTCAGGGCCGTGGCGGCTTGTTCCCGGGAACTTCCGGTACCAAAATTATATCCGGCCGCCAGAATATCATCGCGGCGGGCTTTAGCGCCAAATTCGGGATCATAATTTTCCATGACAACCTCGGCCTGCTGTTCCGCCGTAAAATCATCAATATAGGTATACTTACCCGGAAATATCCCATCGGTGTTCAGATTGTCGGCCGGGCAAAACAGAATTTCACCAGTCAGTTCGGTAGGAAATCCTTCCAGGAGTCGAACCGAATCCCCAGCCGATGCTTTTTCGGGAACATCCTGTATTTCAGCGCGGATCGTTTTTGCTGCAATGGGTTCCGGTGCGCAAATCTCACCTTTCAAGGCCGAGGCTGCAACCACAGCCGGAGATGCCAGATAAGCCTTGGCCTCCCGGCTGCCCATTCGCCCCTTAAAATTGCGATTGGTAGCAGAAATACCTACTTCACCATCCTGCAGTAAACCTTGTCCCAGACCGATGCAGGGACCACAGCCGGGTGGAAGGGTCCGGGCACCGGCAGCCACCAGCTTCTGCCAGTCACCACGTTTTTCACTTTCCCGCTGAATTTCGGCACTGGCTGCCGCCACGTAAAATTCAACGCCTGGTGCAACCTTTTTCCCGTCCACTACGGCTGCAGCAACTGCCAAATCCTCTACCCGGCTGTTTACGCATGATACCAGGTAGGCTTTTTGAATGGATATTTGTTGTTTTTCCGCCTCATTCAGGGCCATCATTGTTTTCACGTGGTCCGGACCAGAAATATGTTGTGTGACGGTGCTCAGATCCAGCCAGATTTCCCGGGCATAATGCGCATCCTCATCCGCATGCAAATGGTTGTCTTCCAGTGCCCGGATTCTTTCCGCATTAATCCGGGGGTGATCCCCGTTTCCATCCTCATCACTGGGAACGCCGAATAATCCGCGTTGTTTAATTTTTTCCTGACGATCCCGAAGCCAGGCCAGAACGGCAGCATCCACCGGAAATAACCCCACCAAAGCACCCCATTCCGTTGTCATATTGGCAATGCTGAGACGATCTTCAATGGTCAGGGCGGATATTCCGTCACCGGTGAATTCCAGGGCATGATTCAATACTTCATCCCGGTTGAAGAGTCCAGCCAAAGTGATGATAACATCTTTGCCCGTTACTCCCTGGGATAAGGTTCCCGTCAATCTGACCCGAGCCACGGGAGGAATTTGCCACCAGGTTTGACCGGTAGCCCAGATAGCGGCGGCATCGGTTCGCACCACCGGAGTTCCCAGACATCCGATCCCTCCGTACATATTGGAATGACTATCGGAAGCGACGGCCATTTCACCGGGAAAAGCATATCCTTCATCGACCATGATCTGATGCCCGATGCCCGTACCTGCCGGGTAGAAATCCACCCCCATTTCCGACGCAAATGCTTCGATCCTGCGGTATTTATCCCGATTGGCCGGCGATACATCCTGTACGTTATGATCCAGGGCGAACATTGGTTGTCGCGGATCAGCCATGGCTCGAGCGCCAATGGCCCTGAATTTGGCCATGACGGCTCCCGTATTGTCATGGGTAAGAATGTGGGCCGGTTTAATCGTGACAAAATCACCCGATCGTACTGGCTGGTCCGGGGCCAGATTAAGTGTAAACCGTCTGGTAATCTTTTCAACCAGGTTATATCCCATGGGTCAGATTCCTGTAATTATTTATTAGTAATTAGATTGCCGATTCACGCTTTGAACGGTTCAAAAGATACGAAATCGGCATGATGAACAATAATGGATTCCACTGTGCGTTTGCCAAGGTCTCCTTCTTTGGAATGCGTTCCTATGATATGCAAAACCTCTGGTGGCAGGGAGAAACGTTCGGCAATCGCCACACCGCTGAAGGGATGACGAACCAGTGAACCGTAATTACTGGTGGTGAGTTTTCCATCCACAATTTCATATTCCATTAATTTCCCGATATCAATCAAAATGGCACCGGCGATCAGGATGTCCCGGTCAATGGTAATTTCATTCCCGAAATTTTCCTGCATGCGATCGGCGATATCCACCGCCAGCTGGACACAGGTACGTTTATGATTCATGAAGGTTACATTGCAATCTTTTATCAGGAGAGAAAAAGGAATTTTTCCCAGGTCTTCAGCCGATAATACACTGTTATCAATGGCATAAGCCCAGGCCTGCAATGTTTTTTCCCGCAGGTCCTGATCTTCTATCCAATCGATTTCGGGCCAGATTTTCATTATGTCGCTTCTCATTGTCATAAGACTCCTATTGGTAAATAAGAATTAGGAATTAGAGTTTTACCAATCTACCAATCGATGAACAGTGCTAACCATTTTTATTCATCAATTTTATATATCGAATCAATCACCGTGCCATCCACCCATTTCACGACACTGATTATTTCATCGGTAATTTCCGGTTTAGCCGGTGGCCCGCCGGTCAAGGCATCCACTTCGGCCTTGATATCCTCAATCGGTCGAATGGGAAGGCCGCTGTTCTTGGTCGCTGCGATCAAATCCTTGCGCAGCGGGTTTATGGCAATGCCGCGCTCCGTAACCACCACATCGATCAATTCACCGGGACCCACAAGAGTCGTCACGTTATCAACAATAATGGGAATCCGGTCCCGGAAGGCAGGAATGGGCAGAATCGTGCATTTGCTGAACAGGCAGTTTTGCCAACCACCGATTCCGTGCAACATGCGACCATCGGAATGGGTCACCACATTGGCATTAAAATGAACATCGACTTCGGTTGCACCCAGCACCACCACATCCAGCAATGATGCAAAATTACCTTTCCCATGGTAATTATAACTAGTAAAGGGAGATGTATTCACGTGGCAAGAATTTTCCCGCATGGAACGGACGCCTTCCAAATCGAAAGTCTGTCCGTCCAATATATAATCCGTGAGTCCTTCTTCCAGCATTTCCACCAGATATTTTGTGGATCCGCCACGGATGAAACGGGCTTTTATTCCCATTTCTCGCATAAATTCGCGTAAATAAATGGCAAAGGCTAAGGCCGTTCCTCCAGCACCGGCCTGAAAACTGAAATTATTCTGTAAAATACCGGCGGTGCGGACAAACTTGGCTGTCAGCTCGGCAATGTAAAGCCGATCGGGAGAACGGGTTAGCTTAGTCGTTCCGGATACAATTTTATCCGGGTCGCCAACCTTATCCAGCACGACAACATAATCCACATTCTGCCCTTGAATTTGCCACGGGATACACGGAAATGGCACCAGATTGTCCGTGACTACAATAACCTTATCCGCATACAGGGAATCGGCCAGACCAAAGCCGAGTAATCCGCAGGCTGACGGTCCTCGATCGCCAGTGGCATTACCGAAGGAGTCGGCCGTTGGAGCAGCGATAATGGCAATATCAATATGTACTTCACCATCCTGTATGGCCTGCCACCGACCTCCGTGGCTCCTCAGAACCCCGGTGCCCCGCATACCGCCGCGGGAGGCAAAATCTCCCAACGGACCATTCAATGATCCCTCAATCCAATCCACGACGCCATTTTCAATATGGCGAATGACCGGTTCATGGCAGGGAAATGCCGCCGAGGGAAACCAGCGTAATCCTTCTACACCCATTTCGGCGGCAACATCAAATACCTGATTCATCACCATGTCACCGTTACGAAAATGGTGATGATTTGAAATGGTCATTCCATCTTTTAATCCTGCTTTTTCCAACGCTTCTCGCAGTGAAGTGACCACCTTATTCCCATCGGCGGGATAATCGTTGCAACTGTGTATAGGAGGAGCGGCTTTTTTGCCATCAGGAATGAATTTTCCTACACCTAAATACGGTGTTTGTGGTTTTCCATTAATTTCTGCCGGCACCATACGTCCGGCGGCATTTTTTACTAATTTTGTCATAATAAAGCCTGTACTTATTTAACCGCTAAGGTCGCTGAGAAGCGCTAAGGTATTTTTAATCTCTTTTTCTCTGCGTCTCATTGCGATCTCCGCGGTTTGGCTTTCGTCCTTCTCATTCATCAACAATATTCTTAACCGCTAAGGTCGCTGAGAAGCGCTAAGGTATTTTTAATCTCTTTTTCTCTG
>JBHHUC010000106.1:0-4300 GCA_046861395.1 Fidelibacterota bacterium | reverse complement strand
CCCGAAAAGGCGGAAAATTCCCTATAGTATTGATGGGGTGTATTGGAAAATCGGTCTATTTCTGATTGCGGAATAGTGATATATGATTTACGATTTGAACAATTATAAGTCGTCAGAACTCATGATGTGCAATTAATCACGTTCATGGGCAAAATTATTCTGTACCTTTCCCTTTCTCATTTCATTGGCAGGCAGACTTTTCCCTTGAAAATCATAAAGAACAACATCAATTCAGAATCCGGATTTACCCTAATTGAATTAATCATGGTAATGGTTATTCTGGGTATTATGTCCGCCCAACTCGTTCCCCGCTATTATAATTTTGCGGAGCGGGCTCATAAAGCATCCATCGACACCTTTATTGGGCATGTGAAATCTTCCTTATACATGTATTCCGGAAATGAGATCATAAAGAATGGCTATCATTCTTTTCCCAATGGCGATGATTTTGAGAATACATCCGGCGATCAATTTGGTATTTTATTCGACGAAGCCCCGAAAGACTGGCAAATTGTCAATGCCGGAAATGATGCTGTATTATTCGAATATGATCAAACCACGCCGGCCACTCAGGTCCGCTATATTTCTGCCGGCGATGATTCCTATGTCCTGGAGATCATTCAGGGGCCTGACTACGTTACAAGCGCCCGTTAATTCCATTTCCTTATAATATAGCAATCATTTGGTTTATTAAATTGATCTTATGATTCGTGACACCAAACTGACTTCCAACACCGGTATAAATTTAGTTTTTTTCACAGGAGCAGGAATATCCGCCGAAAGCGGAGTGCCCACGTATCGCGGTAAGGGAGGTATCTGGGAGCAATATGACTGGCAGGCAGTCGCCTCACAGGAAGCATTCAATAGGAACCCCCGGACGGTCATTGCTTTCCATCATAAACGACGGAAATGGTTGCGGACCTGTAAACCGAATGGAGCCCATGAAGTCATTGCAGACCTGGAAACCAAGGTTCCGGTCACCGTCATTACCCAGAATATCGACGGTTTACACCAGGATGCCGGTTCGCAAAACGTCATCGAATTGCATGGCAGTCTATGGCGGAGCCGGTGTGAGGCCTGCCATACTGTTATTCACAGCAAATTTAAACAGATGGTTGATAATCGGTGTAATTGCGGACGCTGGTTGCGTCCTGACATCACCTGGTTCAGCGATCCCATAAATCAGCAGGTATTTGATTCCGCCCGGAAAGCAGTGGAATCCTGTACCCATTTTTTCTCCGTTGGGACGTCGGGAGTGGTCTGGCCGGCTGCCGGGATACCATCCCTGGCCCTGGAGGCAGGAGTAGTCTGCACGGATATTGATATTGATCCCAACAAGGAGATTCCCGCCGGATTTACACGCCTTACCGGAAAAGCCAGTGAAATACTGCCTGAATTATTTCAACTTTCGGAATAATACCTATAAATTCGTCCTTCAAATAACTCGCACACACAGGAGATACACATGCCCTACAAACGAATCTTGATTGCTCTGTCCTGTGAAGGAAATGAAAAACCTTTGTTAAAGGAGGCCTTTACGTTTAAAGATGCTTTTGACGCTTCATTAACCGTCATCCATGTGAACCGGCCTCATGCCGGTGAAATGTCCATGATGATGGATTCGGAAGGTGTTCGATATGATGAAGGAAGTGTTAAAAAAATTATTGAAGATTTTGGTTTCTCTCCCAATGACGTCACCGTAGTCGTTACCCAGGAAGAATACGTCAAAAATGCCATCAGCAAGGCAGCGGTAGAATATGATCTCTTGATTGTGGGACACCGCGGTGTAGGTCCCTTTTTAGAATCCATTTCCGATACATTGGACGAAGAAATCATTAACCGCGTGCATTGTCCCGTTCTGGTCGTCCCTAAATCCTGATCACATGGATGTGAAACGGTTCGGTCTTTATCTGGGACCGGCAGCCGGTCTTTTCTTTTTTGTTTTTACTCCCCTCGACCCCGTCGATCCGGATATATCCTACACGGCCGGAATTGCCCTGTGGATGGCGGTCTGGTGGATGCTGGAAGCCATACCGCTGGCCGCGACCTCCCTCCTGCCCATTGTATTATTTCCTTTCCTGGGGGTAATGAACGGGAAAGCAGTTTCCGGTTATTACATTAATCACATCGTTTTCCTATTCATCGGTGGATTCCTGGTGGCCCTGGCCATGGAACGCTGGGATTTGCATCGACGGATTGCATTGAATATTCTCATGTTTTTCGGAGTTGAGCCCAAACGGATTCTCCTGGGTTTCATGGTGGCAACCGCCTTTCTGTCCATGTGGATATCCAATACTGCCACAGCCATGATGATGGTACCAATTGCCCTGGCCATTATTGTCAATCTGGAATCCCTGGCAACTGCGGAACAGGTGCGTCCCTTTTCCCTTGCCATATTTCTGGGTATTGCTTACAGTGCCACCATCGGTGGGATCGCTACCCTGGTGGGTACACCGCCTAATCTAGTGCTGGCCCGACTTATTCAGATTATTTTCCCCGCCATTCCTGAGATTAATTTTGTCACCTGGATGATCTTCGCCATGCCTATTTCCATCCTTTTCCTGGCTCTTACCTGGTTTATCCTCCAGGCCCGTTATTGCACTGGACAGGACAACCTACGTATTGAGACAGATACTTTCCAACGTCAAATCCGGGAACTGGGCCCCATGACGTATGAACAGCGCATCATCCTTGTTGATTTCGTTCTCCTGGCTCTCCTGTGGATATCGCGGGCCGATATCACTCTGGGGTCCGTTACCATTCCCGGATGGTCGCGATTATTTCCTCAGCCATCCTATATCAATGACGGTACTGTAGCAATCTTCATGGCTCTGATTCTGTTCATTATCCCGGCCCGGACCCATCCCCGGATCCGTTTGCTGGATTGGGAAACCGCCAAACACATCCCCTGGAATATCGTTTTATTGTTCGGAGGCGGCTTCGCCCTGGCGGGTGGATTCAAAACATCGGGACTTGCAACCTGGCTGGGACATCAGTTTGTGGGTCTGAATCATTTCCCCTTGCTGGCCATTTTAGTGCTGCTGGCCTTATTTGTCACTTTCCTAACCGAACTTACTTCGAATACAGCTACAGCCCAAATTCTCATTCCCATCGTTGCCAGTCTGGCCGTTGATTTGGCCATCAATCCCCTATTCCTGCTGATTCCGGCAACCCTGTCCTGTTCTTTTGCCTTTATGCTACCCGTGGCGACGCCACCCAACGCCATTGTATTCGGGACTAACCGCATGACTATCCGTGAGATGATCCGCGTCGGTATCTGGCTGAACCTCATCGGCGCCATTATCATTGTTACGGCCATTTTTCTGTTGGGCGGAACGGTTTTCCATATTGACCTGAATCATTTCCCCGATTGGGCTATCCTGCAATAGTTTTCGGAAAGACAAGTTCTGGTTTATAAATTCGGATAAAGCTATCCGATTATAATAACATTGTGGGGGAACACATGAATACCAAGGATCGAATTCTGCGCCGACTTTTACCCTTTTTACTCATCTCTGTAATCTTGAGCCAGCCGGTTATCAGTGGTTATATCAAACTGGACACTTACCATGATTCCCACGCCGTGACCGCAGCACGGGAGGGTCATTATGCTCTTTACCCCGAAAACTCCGACCCTGCGTCTCGGATAAATTTTGTTCTTTTCCAGAGTCGCATTCGGGTCAGTCTTCCTTCCCAGCCCTTTTTCACCTGGTCTGTTGCGGGGTTCATCGAAGGTGATTTCTTCGGTACCTCCAATGGTCGGGAAAACCAATTTCGGCTCCGCCATTCCGTTATAACTATTACCAACCCAACCACGAGAATTACACTGGGTCAATACTGGTCACCCTTGTTTAACGAATATGTCTACCCTGGTACCGTCAGTTTTAATACGGGAGCACCAATGCAGCCCTTTGCCCGGATGCCGCAGATCACCGTCACCAAACAGGTAATGTCCTCCTTTTTTCTCCGCTTGTCTGCCACCATGCAACGGGATGCCTTTGCCGACATCGGCGGGGTTGAACAGCAACAAGCCAGCGGTCGGCCCGGGTTTCATCTTCATGGCTGGTTTCAAACACCACGGTTCCTACTAGGCACCGGCCTGTATCAGAAATCGATCCAACCGGAGGATGCTCCTTCCTTCCCAGCCCTGGCCGGGACCTTCTATGGCAAGCTGAGCCTGGACCGGTTCCACATAAAATGGAAATACACCCGCGGGGAAGATCTGGCCGATCATATCATGCTGGGAGGATATGCCATTCTCACTGATACCCTGTCCGGTTCGATGCGATCGGTACCGCTG